>JAVCCD010000053.1 GCA_030765665.1 Candidatus Tenebribacter mawsonii
CCAGAACAGTAATTTCAGAATGGAAAGAGGATTATAACATTAACAGACCTCACAGTTCTCTGGGTTACTTAACTCCAGAGAAATTTAGATTGACTTTTGAAAAGAAAGTTAAAGAAATTAACACATTAAAAGTGGCCTAAAAAATGAGGGACCCTCAGGAGGAGAAAAATGAAAAGATTAAAAACTGTAACTGTCATTAGTGTATTCTTGATGTTAGTTTTCAGCATGTCGTGTAACAGGCAGGTACAACCGGAAAAAGCAGATGGAGAAGCGCTTGTAAAACAGGTGTGGGAAGCGATGAAAACGAATGATATGGAATTTATTGAAAACATTCTTGCACCGGGATTTCAGTCAATTCACCAGGATGGTGCTCGCAATCGGGATGAACAGATCGAATTGATCAGAGAACTGAACATGGGTGAATATGTACTCGACAACTTCAAAATTACTCAAAATGAAAATACATTAAATGTTACTTATTTTGTTAATGTAACAGAAACAATTGCAGGAAACACAATAACAAAACATGCAGCCCGGCTTTCAGTTTTCTGTAAAACTACCGATGGTTGGAAGTGGTTCTCTCATGCTAATCTTGTAGCGTTGAAATAAAAAGTAATTCCCCTTCTCTGTTTGAGAGAAGGGGCAAGGGGATGAGTAAAAAAAGGGCAGAAATTATTCTGCCCTTTTTATGTATACAATTTTACTAATTATTTAGAAATCTTTTAAAACGTCAGCGATGGTTGGATGTCCAATTTCCTGAAGTTCATAAGTAACCTGAACAGCAGGTTTATTGATCTTAACAATCCTTCTAAGATCGATAGGAGTTGCAATAACAACTGCATCACATTCAGTCTTATTAATGGTTGTTTCAAGATCTTTAATTTGTTGCTCACCATAACCCATTGCAGGAAGTAGTATTCCAATCTCTGGATATTTTTCAAATGTTTCTGAAATTGAGCCAACAGCGTAAGGACGTGGGTCCACAAGATCAGCAACACCATATTTTTCAGCAGCTACAATACCAGCACCATATTTCATTTCACCATGAGTAAGTGTCGGTCCGTCTTCAACAATAAGTACATTTGCACCCTTAATGATTTCAGGATTGTCGATAGATACAGGAGATGCACCATCAATAACGATAGCTTCAGGATTAAGTGCACGAATATTATCTCTAACGATCTGAATTCCTTCAGGATCAGCTGAATCGATCTTGTTAATAACAATTACATCAGCATTAATTAAGTTAGTTTCACCAGGATAGTATGATATCTCATGATCAGGTCTGTGTGGGTCTACAACAACAATATTTATCATATTGTCAGAAACATAGAAAGGTGTATCATTGTTTCCACCATCCCAAATAATCACGTCGGCTTCTTTCTCTGCTTCACGAACAATAGCTTCATAATCAACACCAGAATAAATAATGCTGTCCATCATAATATGTGGTTCGTATTCTTCCATTTCTTCTATAGTACACTCATGTGTTACGAGGTCTTCAAGTTTTGCGAATCTTTGAACCTTTTGCTTAACAAGGTCGCCATAAGGCATTGGATGACGGATAGAAGCAACTTTAAGGCCTTTAGCTTTAAGAGCTTTAACAACCGCACGTGTTGTTTGACTTTTACCACAACCAGTTCTTGTAGCACAAACAGTTACTAATGGTTTGGTTGTTTTAACTGTAGAATTATTCAATCCAATAAGTTTGAAATCAGCACCGGTAGCATTAACCAAAGAGGCATTATTCATAACTCTTTCGTGAGGAACATCGCTGTAAGCAAAAACAACTTCATCCACATTGTGCTTTTTTATCAAGTTTACTATTTCATTTTCTGCGAAGATAGGGATACCTTCAGGATAGAGTTCTCCAGCAAGTTCAGCTGGATATTTTCTTCCATCGATATCAGGGATCTGTGTTGCTGTGAAAGCAACTACATCGTAATTGTCATTGTTTCTGTAATAACAATTAAAATTATGAAAATCACGCCCTGCAGCACCCATAATGATGATTTTTTTTTTCATCTTTCTCTCCTTATTTCTTTAGTGTAAAAATCTATAGGACACGCTTAAAAATAGGGGTTTGAAGTCAAGAAATTTAATGACCGATAATTT
Source organism: Candidatus Tenebribacter mawsonii (assembly GCA_030765665.1). Taxonomy (GTDB): domain Bacteria; phylum Cloacimonadota; class Cloacimonadia; order Cloacimonadales; family TCS61; genus Tenebribacter; species Tenebribacter mawsonii. The sequence continues at coordinate 2,116 of JAVCCD010000053.1, forward strand.
CTAATTTTAAATAAAAGAATTTATAATTTTAACTTTACTAATTTTTAATTATTATATTTTAGGTATTAATCAAAATAAAAATAAATAAAAGGAGAAATTATGCTGGATAAAGTAAAAGTTCAGGAAGTTCTAGATAAAGTACGTCCATCTCTTCAAGCAGATGGTGGAGATTGTGAACTTATTAACATCACAGAAGATAATGTGGTTGAAGTACGTTTACAAGGTGCTTGTGGTAGCTGCCCAATGGCAACACTCACTCTTAAAGCAGGTATAGAAAGAGTACTAAAAGAAGAAATTCCTGAAGTTAAAGAAGTTATTTCTGTTTAGTATTGAGATAATAGTTATTTTTAAAAAGTGGGGTGCCAGAGAAATGGATACCTCACTTTTTAATATAATTTTATTGGAGGAAATATGAAGCTTAAACATTATTCTGATATAGAATTAGAAGAAGTTACCATGGAAGGTGCAAAGAAAGCTAAAATACGTTGGCTGATCTCTGATAAAGATAAAGCTCCAAATTTTGCAATGCGTATGTTTGAACTCGAACCAGGAGGTTTTACTCCATATCATTCACACAGTTGGGAACATGAGAATTTCATCGTTGAAGGAGTTGGTGCTTTGGTTACCGAAGATGGAGAACTACCTTTCAAACCCGGTGATGTGATATTTGTAGACCCATTTTTGAAACATAATTACAAAAATACTGGAGATAAAACACTTATATTTCTTTGTCTTGTACCTTTAGAAAAACCTGCAAAACAAGTTAAACAAAATGTGAATCCTTTTGCTGCAGGGAAAGCAAACAATTGTTAGTAAAAAATAGTGAGTTTTGTATAATAGCATAATATTATAATAAATCGTTAGAAATTGTTTTTGCGAATAATCTTTCATCGGCATCGAATGAAGCAATCTCTTTGTTTGAAAATTGTTTGGAGTTTTAAATTGCTTCGAAAGAAATCCTTTGAGAAAGTCCTCGCAAGGACAGAATTGAATTATAAAATACGTAATAAAATATAAATAGGAGAAAAAAATGGAAAAGAAATTCTTTAAAGATCTTGTAATGGCTCCAAGTCCATCTGGATTCGAGCAACCTGCACAAGAAGTATACAGAAATTTTGTAGATGAATTTGCTGATGACGTTACAACAGATGTTCATGGAAATGTGATTGCACTAAAAAAAGGAACGGGAAAACTCCGTTTCATGGTTTCTGGTCATGCAGACGAGATTGGCCTTATGGTAAAATATATCGATGATAATGGATTTGTTAGATTTACAGCAATCGGTGGTGTTGATGCAACCTTACTTCCTGGTCTTCGTGTGAATATCTATCATAATAAAAAAGTTGTTCGTGGTATTGTAGGAAGAAAACCAATTCATTTGATGAGTCCGGAAGATAGAAAAAGTACACCAAAAATATCAGATCTTTGGATCGATATTGGTGCTAAAGATAAAAAAGCTGCTGAGAAAAGAGTATGGGTAGGTGATCATGCAACCTTCTCTCCAGGATTAGAAACACTTTCTGGAAGTATAATCACAACAAAAGCTACTGATAATAAAGCTGGTGTTTATGTAGCTGGTTGTCTTCTCAAAGAACTAAAAGGTGAAAATATTTCTGCAAATGTTTATTCAGTTTCTTCAGTTCAGGAAGAAGTTGGTCTTCGAGGAGCAATAACAAGTGCATTTGGAATTGATCCTCACGTTGGTATTGCAATAGATGTTACTCATGCTACCGATTATCCTGGTATGAATAAAAATCAGTTAGGTGATGTTGCTTTAGAAAAGGGACCAACAATAGCTGTTGGTGCAAATATAAACCCAAAAGTATTTGAACTTCTAAAAAAAGCAGGGGAAAATGCAAAAGTTAAGTATCAAATTGAAGCTGCTCCACGCGGAACCGGAACTGATGCAAATGCAATTCAAGTAACAAGAGCCGGTGTAGCTGCAGGTCTTATCAGCATTCCAAATAGATATATGCATACCCCAAATGAGGTTATTTCTTATAAAGACCTTGATGGAGCAGTGCAATTACTTGCAGAATTTGTGCGATTGATTGACGATAACACAGATTTTATTCCAAAAGTATAAATTAAGTTTTGTTCATTTCTAAAGTCGGTTTTTGTCATCCTGAGCGGAGTCGAAGGATTATAACTATATGGTTCGTCTTCGCTCAGGATGACAGTATGTTTTGATTTTCTTTTTAAGTTAACTAACGGGGCAATATGATAATTGTAAAAAATCTGACTAAAGTATTTCAGCAGCAAAATGGGGAAGATCTGTATGCTGTAAAAGACCTTTCATTCACAGCTAATAAAGGTGAGATTGTTGTATTACTAGGGGTGAATGGTGCAGGAAAGACTACCACTATGCGAATGCTTTCTACAGTTTTGCAATCTACAACCGGTACAGCAACACTCGAGGGTTACGATCTAAAAAAAGATCCTCAAAACGTGAGAGCAAATCTTGGCTTCTTATCTGGGGATACAGGACTTTATGCAAGACTTACAGCTCGTGAAACAATTACATATTTCGCCAGACTTTATGATGTTCCTGAAAAAAAGATTAATTTAAGAATAAATGAAATGGCTGACCTTTTGGATATGCATGATTTTCTGGATAAAAAAATTGATTTCCTTTCAACCGGGATGAAGCAAAAAGTTTCTATCGCACGTTCAATTATTCACGATCCTCCAATAATGATCTTTGATGAACCAACTGCTGGACTTGATATACTTACTGCAAAAAATATAATCTCATTTATTCATAAATGTAGAGAAGATGGAAAATGTGTTCTCTTCTCAACTCACATCATGCGTGAAGCTGAAAGAATAGCCGATAAAATTATTATGATACATCAAGGGAAAGTTCTTGCCCAAGGGAGCTGGGAAGACTTCAAAACTGAAACTGGTCTGCATGACCTTGATGACATCTTCATCCATTATGTAAATAGTATAAATGGGTAGGATATATGAATTTTAAAAAAATAATCGTAATATACAAAAAAGAAATGCTCGATCTCATCCGTGACAGAAGAACAATAATAACATCATTCGTGCTTCCAATTATACTTTATCCTCTTTTAATGATAGGATTTTCATCGATGATGTCACGTCAGGAAATGAAACTGGAGCAGCAGGATATCGTTATTTATGTTAATGACCAAATTCAAAATAACATTTCAAAAGAATTAGTCGGATCGTTATCTAATATTGAAACACTTCAGATCATGGATGAAGCAATTGTGTATAATGAAGACACATATCTAGAGCTTCTTCAAGATCATTCTATTCAGGCTGTCATAAATATTGAAGATAGTCTTTCTATAGCAGGTTATCCAATTTTCAATATCACCTGCTTCTATGATGAAACTTCTGAGAAAAGTTCTATGACCTACAGAAAGATCAGAGATAATTTGAATGAAGTTGAAGAGACATTTATAAGTAAAAGACTAGAAAAGATAAATATTAACAGTGAAATTTTGAATGCAGTTGAGATAAGAAAAAAGAACATTGCTCCTCCTGAACAAATGGTTGGTTTTATCGTTGGTAAATTTTTACCGTATTTGCTTATCATTCTTACTATAAGTGGTGCTTCTGTTATTGCATCTGATCTGATTGCCGGAGAAAAAGAACGTGGAACTCTTGAAACAATTCTAGTTAGTGCTGCCAGAAGAAATGAACTTGTTATTGGTAAATATCTTACAATAATTACAATTTCTATAATAACTGTTCTTTTAAATCTCTTAAGTATGTATCTTTCTTTCCGACACATCTTTATGCAATTGGGAACAAACATGGGAGAGTTTCAACTCCCCATTGGAAATTTCGCACTAATTTTATTGTTGATGCTGCCATTAATTACTTTTTTCTCAGCAATATTACTTTCGATATCAACGTATTCCAGGAATATTAAAGAAGCACAAAGTTATCAGATGCCATTACTTTTTGGTGCTATCATGCTTTCGATGGTTAGCTTCTTACCCGGTTTTGAATTAAACTTAGGATTTTCATTAATTCCAATTGTTAATTTTTCTTTGATGATGCGCGATATAATGCTAAATAATTATCAGCTTAACTATTTATTTATAATTTTGGGATCTACTTTGGTATTGGATGTAATAACTGTTTACATCTCAATTAAACTCTTTAATCGTGAAAATATTTTGTTTAGAACAGCTGATGAAAAATCCTTAAAATTCTGGGGTAAAAGCAAAAAAGATGTTCTAAATTTACAATTCATTATGGTTTACTTTGTCTTCATGATAATTGCACTATATTATATTGGTGGAAGCTGGCAATTAAAAGACATGATGAATGGAATGATAAAAACTCAATTATTGTTGATACTTCTACCAGTTTTATTAATTATGCGAATTTCAAAAACTGATATTAAATCCAATTTTAGATTCAATTATACTAATCCATTAAATTTCTTATTAGTGTTGATAGCATCACTTCCGCTATTATTATTAGCTGGGTTATTGGGTCAGCTCATTAATGCAGTTTTTCCAGTTTCAGAAAGCTACCTAGAAGCAATGCAAAATCTGATAACTATTCAGGATAGTGGAATATGGTTTACAATATTTGTGGTTGGTGTTTTACCTGGAATATGTGAAGAAGTGATGTTTAGAGGTTTTGTTCTTAGTGCGTTAAGAAAGAAAGGGATTTGGTATGGAATAATTCTCACAGCTATTTTATTTGGAGCTTTTCACCTTGATCCATTCCGCTTCTTACCAGTTACTCTTCTTGGAATCTGGCTTGGTTTTATTGCTGTTAAAACAAATAGCATTTATGTTCCAATTTTAGCTCATTTCGCTCAAAATACGCTAGCAATTCTCATCACGAATTATGCGGAGAAATTTTCATTTTTCAAATTTATTCTTAGAGATGATGAGATTGCATATTGGGTAATAATCCCTGCAATCATAATTCTTTATTTAGTTGTAAAGGGATTCACAATTCTAAATCCAATAGTTACAAAAAACGAAGAAAATACATTTATAGTAAAAATTGAAACTTAGGTTTTAACAGGAGTTTATATGTGTGGAATAGTTGGATATATTGGAAAAAGGAATGCAACACCAATAATAATAGAAGGAATTAAAAGATTAGAATATCGCGGTTACGATAGTTCCGGTATTGCAATTCTGAATGAAGAAAACGAACTGAAGATATTTAAAGAGTCGGGAAAAATCATTGAACTTGAGAGAGCTTTACCTTCACCTGACCAAACTTTTGGTAATGTTGGAATTGCTCATACTCGCTGGGCAACTCATGGTGAACCAAATAAACTCAATGCACATCCACATACAGGTTGCGATGGATCAATAGCTGTTGTTCATAACGGCATAATCGAAAATTATATAAATTTACGAAATAAGCTTGAATCTGAGGGACATGAATTTATAAGTAATACAGATACAGAAGTACTTGCACATTTAATAGAACATTTCTTAAAGATAGAAAATGATCTTACAACAGCAGTTCAGGATGCACTTAAACTAGTTGAAGGAACCTATGGTATTGCTGTAATCAGTAATGATTCTCCTGGTAAGATAGTTGCAGCCCGCAAGGGAAGCCCTTTAATTTTAGGAATCGGAGAAGATGAATTCTTTGTTACGTCGGATGTTGCTGCTATAATTATTCATACAAAAAAAGTTATTTATCTCGAAGATAATGAAGTAGTTAGTTTAAGTTATGATGATTATCAAATTACTAATTTACAGAATGAGAATATCGAAGCTGATATCTCAATTGTTGATTGGGATGTATCCTCAATAGATAAGGGCGAATACAAACATTTTATGCTTAAAGAGATCTTCGAACAGCCAACATCCATCTATAATGCATTTAGAGGACGACTTAATGATAGGCTTTCAACAGTTAAACTTGGTGGATTGAACATGAAGAGTGAGGAGCTTCGCAAAATAAAGATGCTTCAAATAATTGCTTGTGGAACATCATGGCATGCAGCTCTAATCGGGAAGCATATAATTGAAGGGTTAGCACGAATTCCTGTAGAAGTGGAATATGCAAGCGAATATCGCTATCGAAATCCAATTATTCCAGATGATACAATTGTTTTTGCAATTAGTCAATCAGGTGAAACAGCAGATACGCTTGCCGGATTGCGAGAAGCGCAGGCAAAAGGAGCCAAAGTACTTGGTATTACAAACACAATTGGAAGTACAATTTCTCGGGAATCTGATGGTGGTGTATATATTCATGCCGGAGCAGAAATCGGTGTAGCATCAACAAAAGCCTTCACTTCTCAAGTAACAATTCTTACAATTCTTGCTGTTCTGTTGGGAAGAATGAAAGATCTTCAGCCTACTTTTGGGAAATCCTTTATCAAAGAGCTCGCTGCAATTCCAGAAAAAGTTGAATTAATCTTACAAAAAAACGATGAAATAAGAAAGATTGCAGAAACCTTAAAAGATTCCACCAATGCTTTATATTTAGGAAGAGGGGTGAACTATCCTGTTGCTTTAGAAGGTGCTCTCAAACTCAAAGAAATTTCCTATATTCATGCAGAAGGATATCCCGCAGCAGAAATGAAACATGGTCCAATTGCACTTATAGATGAGAATATGCCTGTTATTGCAATTGCTCCAGATGATGCTATTTATGATAAAATAATTTCGAATTTGGAAGAAGTAAAGGCAAGGAATGGTCGAATAATATCTATTGCAACAGAGGGTGATGAAAAGATCGAACAATTATCTGAAAGTGTGATATATATTCCAAAAACTATTAGAACTCTTCAGCCCTTATTAACTGTAATACCATTACAACTTCTGGCATACCATGTTGCAGACCTACGTGGATTAGATGTTGATCAACCTAGAAATCTTGCGAAAAGTGTAACAGTTGAATAATTTAATACAGATTAAGTCCCCCTTTATAAGGGGGATATTGTGTGGGTTGAGTCCCCCTTTGTAAGGGGGAACAAAAGGGGGTTCATTGAAATCTAAAATATTACTCATATTCGTACTAATCTGTGTAAATTCGTGGCTACACTCTATAACCTGGCACATCAAACAAGATGGTACCGGTAATTTCATTTCAATACAAGAAGGCATTGATGCTTCTACTGATGCCGACACAGTACTTGTTTATCCCGGAACTTATTATGAGAACCTGAATTTCAATGGCAGGAATATCATCTTAGCTAGTCTTGAATTAACAACAGGAGATGAACAATACATTCTTTCAACTATTATTGATGGACAACGCCTTGAAAGCTGTATTAGAATTCATAATGGTGAAACAGATGCTCGTATCCAGGGTTTTACAATTCAAAATGGATATGGAACTGATTTCTGGTCTAGGGATGGTGGAGGAGTACTTGTTCATGACTATAGCACAGCTTTCATAACGAATTGTATTATAAAGAATAATATTGCAGAGCTTGGTGCTGGTCTATACGCAAGGCATGGCTTTCTTCATGTATCAGGCTTAGATATATTCTGCAATTCTGCTGCATTAGGTGGTGGTATTTTCATTGTGGATGATAGTACAATAAGCTTCGATGAAGATAATTTATGTAATATTTACAATAATAATGCCGGTAAAGGTGCAGATATTTATGCTCAGGATACTGGACATATAGATGTGCTTGTTGATACATTTTCTGTGTATGACCCAAGTCGTTATTTTGCAGAAAAACTGGACGGATCTACATATGACTTTGATATTCAGAATAATTGGATGGAACTTGAGCCTAATGACCTCTATGTTGCTGAAGATGGTGACGACACTAATTCTGGATTAACTTCTACGGATCCATTAAGAAACATCTCCTGGGCAGTTAGAAAGATTCAGGCAAATGAACAAAATCATCGAACAGTACATGTTGCTGCAGGGACCTACTCATGGGCTACGAATCAACAGATCTTTCCCATAGGTTGTAAGAATTACGTTTCCATTATCGGTGAAGATATGGATACTACTATTTTACATAATGATTTAAATACTATAGCCTTAATGGGAGTCTATCTTAATGGATTTGTTGATGTTTCAAATTTTTCAATTTCAAATAATCCTGCAAATTATACTACATTGGTTTTGTATTTTCGTTCAATAAATCTACTTAAACTTTCAAATCTTAAAATTCAAAATAACTCGAATATTAGACATATAGTATTAACAGAACATGTAACTAATATATTTGATAATTTAATAATTACGGATAATACAGCAGATCGTAATGCTGCTCTAAGTTTGTTAGAAAACAGTGGAATTATGAAGAACTGTGTGATTAGCAATAATATATTAAATTTTACAACACATGGATATGAAGCTGTTATGCAATTAGATGCATGGGATGAAGAGGAATTTGTAGTTGAAAACTGTGTGTTTTCGAACAATAGTACAACAAGCAGTGATGCAAGGATTATACGTAATTTGAGTGATTGGGGTGATGAAGCAACTATCAGATTTAACAATTGCCTCTTTTCTGATAATAGCACAAATTATAATACTTTCATGGATGTTTTTAATCAGGGGATTACGGAGTTTAATAATTGTACATTTATCAATAATACTTCTTCAAATTCTACATTAAAAGGTTTTGGTGATATTACAATGAATAATACGATTATGCAAAATA
>JAVCCD010000334.1 GCA_030765665.1 Candidatus Tenebribacter mawsonii
AATTTTTTATCCTGTGGAGTATAGTATAGGTCGGATTCATATTGAAAATTCTGAAATCTATAGTTGATCCCAAAATTAAGATTTTTGTAAATTTCGTGATTGAGATTCATTGTGTAATCTAAAAATCTATTTTCATCCATTTTCGATCTATTTTCTACATAATTATTATCAATTTCACCAATGTGATAATTTATGGTAAATTCACTGTTTTGATACGAAAATGATAATCTGTTTTGCAAAAGTTGACGGCTTACTCCGTACCTGGTTTCAAAAAGTTCAGATCGGAGGCTGAACTGGTTTTTTATTGAGAGCTTCCAGAATTTGAAATTATTTAAAGAAGTAATATTCACCAGACTGATTGATTGCTCTGAAAATGAATATCTGAAATCAGAGTTTATAGAATGATTTGAGTTTAGTAACCAGTGATTATTACAGAAAGCAGCATCATATAAAGCGGAAGACTTGTAACCAGCACTGTCACGATAAGTATAGCGACTATGATAACCCAGCTTAGCTTGCCATAAATTTGTAATTCTTTTATTTATCATGTATTCATGAGTATAATTGAAAGTTTCCAAATCTGTTTCCTGCTCCCTAAGAAAATTCTGCTTAGTATAAAAAGCAGGCTTGGTAATTTGCAGCAAATCCTGATATCTTTCCTGATAATAGTGATGAGTAGGATCAAGATCAATAGCTTTCTGATAAAACTTCATCGCCAAATATGGTTTGTCATCCCAAAATGCCAACTTTCCTTTTTCAGCCCATGCTTCAGCAAAGGTTGGCTCAATTTCTATAATCCTATCGAGTGTCTGGTTTGATAAGAATAATTGATCAGAATATTGATAACCTAAAGCCAGTTGATACAATACATCGATTCTATACTTAGCTGAAATATCGGCTGGAGCCTTAGATAGAATATCATTCAAGTAAAATATCTGTTGAGCAAAATCGCTCTGAATTTTAGCAATTTCTGCTAAGCCTGTATAAGCTTCCAAATCTGTAGAATCCTCCATGATTATCTTCTGAAAGATATCTTCTGCCTGTGTATAATTTTCAGTTAAAATATACAATCTACCTAGCGCTAAACGAGCATCATAATCATCTGGATCAAGCTCCAAAATCGTCTGATAACATTCTATCGCTTCCTTAGTTTCACTCTGGAGTTTATACTGATAACCCAACGAACGAGCTTCTTCAATTTTTTCCAAATTAGAATTCTCTATTGAAAATCCAAATACAAATATGGCTAAGAAAGCGATAGAATTGAAAATCTTACTCATTCATCAGCTACTTTTACAGTAATCAATTGAGTTGTACTCTGGTTACTATTTGTATCATAGATTCTAGCATATATTGTATGATTATCATATGTAAGATTGGTCGAATCTATAGAAAAAGTATATGGTGAATTTTCGTTGTTTGAGTAGAGAGTTCCATCAAGAAACAGTTCTACATTGGAAATCGCAATATTATCAATCGCTAAAACTATCACATCAAATGTTCCTGTTACATCACTCCAATCTGCCGGATGAGCAATAAAGCCATCTGGAGCTTCAGTATCCGGAATTTTAATCGAAAAATTGACTAGTTCGCTGGTGTGAGAAGCTTCCAATACATCTGTAGCAATCGCATAGAAATTATGAGTTCCACTATCCACTATCGGGATAGTTATTTGATATGGTTCTTCAACTATAGTTTGAACTAATTCTCCATCAACAAATAAATCTATTGATGTAATCTCCTGCTCACTCTCTACTAGAAGATTAACTTCTAATTCGTTATTATCAAATTCTTCCCAAGAGATAGGGCGAACTACCTGAATATTGATATTAGATTGTTCCACCTCAGTTTTATTTGTAATATCACATCCGATGATACTAATAACTATCAATAGTGAATATGCTAACCTGAATTTCATTTTCCCTCCGTTTGATTAAATCCGGTTCTATCGAATTTATACCATTCATTTTTTTTATTTATAAAATCTTTTAATCCAATTAATTGAGCATAGATTCGAAATGGGACGTAAATAAAATCACCCAGAACGCTCATTAAGATAAGTCGAAGCCAGTCATTTGTAGTTTTGTAGCGTAAAGCATCTTGGCTGGGTAATTGCTTCTTGATGCTCCATTGCTCGATTATCACACTGCCCAAAGATGTAATAAGAGTTGATACAATTGTTGTAAATAGTAGAGTTAGTAAAAGCCATTGTTGATTGATACTCCCTAAGATAATCGCTGTGATAATGAAAAAGAGTGTAAAAAGTTTAATAATAGGAGCCAAGAGTTCAAAAAGAAGGAAATAAGGGAGAGCAAATGTCCCTATTCTTTTAAATTCAGGCTCGAAAATCATATCTTTGTGAATAATAAGTGTTTCGGCTAATCCACGGTGCCAGCGGTTGCGTTGACGCAATAGAAAATTGGAATTATCAGGAACTTCTGTCCAACAGAGAGGATGTGGTAAAAATCTAGCTTTAACAGTTTGTTTTTTATCGATGAAATAGCGCCATAAGCGTACGACAATTTCCATATCTTCGCAAACAGTTTGTTTGCCTAAACCAATGCTGTTTTCGATATATTCAGCTTGATTATGAGCTGTCAGAAATCCACCAACAGCGAGTAGATCTTTACGTTTATATAGTGAGAAAGCACCTGACATAATAACAATCGCGTTCATTTTACTCAGACTAAATCGTGAGATCAAAAAAGACTTCATGTATTCCACAATCTGCCACTGTACCCAGATATTGGAAGGGAGCTTAGAACTATACACATGGTTGTTCTTTATTACTACACCATTGGCTACAGCCAATTGACCACCGGAAACAAATAAATCTGGATCATCGATAAATGGTTGAACGGTTTGTTTGAGAGCTGTTTTATCTAAAATAGAATCTGCATCAATTGTGCAGATAAATTTGTTTGATGCAAGGTTAATCCCTACATTAATACTATCAGCTTTTCCACCATTTGATTTATCGATTACTTTCAGACTGGAATCTTTCAATTTGTAACATTTATTTACACTTTTTGTTGTTAAAGTGTTACAATTTGTAATATTAAACTCTCTCAGATCGAAATTATTTAATAGCTTTTGCATGGTTTTATCCGTAGAACTATCATTTACGACGATCACTTCATAATTTGGATAGTCTAATGATAGAAGCATTTTGATGCTGTCCAAAATCGTAATCTCTTCATTATATGCAGGTACGATGATGGATACAGAATGCTTATTAAATTCATCATCTGTGGAAATAGTTATCTTCTCTTTTCTGATATTAATCAGAAAGACAACAAAAAACAACCAATCAATCACAAAGTATGACAAATAATATATAATTAATAAATTTTCAATAATCCTAAAAATCACAAATAACTCTCTCAGCTTTTTTAATAACTATGCAATAAGCGTACCAAGTGAATACTAATTAACAATATAAAATATCCAAAAGTTAAAGTATCGTTGTCTATTTGTTTCTTTAGGTATTATAGTAGTAACTACTAATCTCCTGAAGCAATTTTTCTTTTTCTACACCATCTCCGGCAAGTGTTCTTCAAAAGAATGCTGGCAGTTATGAAAAAACAAAGAAAATGATTCTCATGAAATAGTAAAATCAAGCTTTAAACATAGATAACATAAAAGCCGCTCGATGAGCGGCTTTTTAATATTTGGTGGGCCCAAGAGGAATCGAACCTCTGACCGTCCGGTTATGAGCCGGAAGCTCTACCAACTGAGCTATAGGCCCTGCTTAATATATTTAAGACTGTAAAAACAAAATGACCCGATTTTATGTCAAGAATTTCCTAGAGCCTAAGCTATTTCACATTAAAGTTTTCTATAAATTTCTCAAGCACATGACTTCTTGTAGGATGACGTAATTTCTTAAGAGCTTTATCTTCTATTTGCCGAATCCGTTCACGCGTAACACTAAAGATATTCCCGACTTCTTCTAGGGTTCTATGATATCCATCATCAATTCCAAAACGTAATCTGATAACTCTTTCTTCACGTGAAGTAAGTGTTTGCAATACATCATCAACCTGTTTTTTTAGAAGAGTTCTTTCTGCCATTCTTTCAGGTGATATCGTAGATTTATCTTCAATGAAATCACCCAATAAGCTATCTTCATCCTCATGTCCAATTGGATTATCCAGAGAAACAGGTTCTTTCGTAATTGCTAATATACTCTTTATCTTCTCAACAGGCAAATCAAGTTCTGATGCAATTTCTTCTGGATACGGTTCTCTACCTAATTTCTGCAGTAATTTTCTACTAGCTCTTTTAACTTTGTTTATAGACTCGATCATGTGGACAGGAATTCTTATTGTTCTTGCTTGATCAGCAATTGCTCTTGTTATCGCTTGCCTTATCCACCAGGTTGCGTAGGTACTGAATTTGAAACCCTTGCGATAATCATATTTTTCTACTGCACGCATAAGTCCAGTATTGCCTTCTTGAATAAGATCAAGAAAATCTAAACCACGATTATTATAACGTTTTGCAATGCTTACAACCAGACGAACATTGGCTTCGATCATATCGTTTTTAGATCTCTCCTTCATCTTCTCACCACGTTCAATTTCATCAAGCAGATCAACCATTTCATCTGCTGTCATGCGAGTTTCAAGTTCCACGCGACGAATTTTTCTTCTGGCATTTTTGATCTTGCGCAATGTTTCCACAAATACATCTGGCTCTATCTTTGTTTCTTCAAAAACTAATTTATAATCTTCCTCAGATTTATTGGCTTTTCTTCCATAAGTGCAAATTTCATCTAGAGAGTATTTTCTAATCTTAGAAAGATGAGTAATGCTTTTCTGGCTGTCTTTAATCCGGTCTACCAGGCTTCGAATACGATAAACCATTCTTTTTAGAAGTTTTTCATTATACTTCAGATTTCCAAATATTTCAATAAGCTTAATTCTTTGTTTTTCAATAAGTTCTTGATCCAGAAGGTGATCATATTCATCGATATCACTACTATCAATCATCTCACCTATTTTTTCAAAAATAGCCTTAGTTTCTCTTATCACATGCTCAAATTCATTTACAAGGTTAGCTTCCTGAGACTTGTCCATCCACGTGCCATATTCGATTTTGAATATTTGGTCGATCTTCACTCTTTTTTCGCGATAACGATGGATAAAATTTTCCATTTCACGCAAAGTACTTCCACTTTTAAAAATATTTTTATTAATATGCTGCTGTCCACTCTCGATTTTCTTAGCAATCCTTACTTCACCTTCTCGATCTAGAAGTGGAACACGCCCCATTTCTCCAAGATACATTCTTACAGGATCATCATAATATTTTCGATTACGAAACTTTTTTGTTGCTCTTGTTTTTTTGAGAGAGATCTTCTTTTTTGTTACTTTCTTTTGAGTTTCATCAATAAGCTCAATACCCTCTTCTACCAGATCCGTAATAATCTGTTCGATCTTGTCCAGAAAGATAGGATTGTTAGGCAGAACCACATTTATCTGCTTAAAAGTGAGTAGGTCATTATTTTTCCTACCCATTTGAACCAGCTTCTTTACACACTCGTTATAACTAAGCATTTAGTCTCCTTAGTACAAAGTTTTTCTTACCACTTTTCTATTTATTTTTAATATTTCTTTTTTTAATTCGCTCTTTTTTGCAAAAAGTTCTCTATTGGTTGGATCTTGAATAATTTTTTCATTTATAGCCTTCAATTTCAGATGAAATTTTCTAGTTTTAAGAGTAATTATCGCATCATCAATTGTTTGTGTAGGAGGCTCTGACATAGAAAGGTCTGTAAGCAAATTTCTAATACTTTCATCATCAATCTTGCTAATTAAAGCAGGGATATTATCCATATTTTCTATTTGCTCCGAAATTATTTCATAAATTTTTCTATACTTTCCAGTTAAAAAGTAACTCGAATCTATCTCTTGCGCAACTTTTTTATATAATGATTGGTTATTAATAATTAATAATATAATATCTCGTTCTTCAGTAAATTGTTCCATTTTTGGAACTTCTGTAATTTCTGGTTCTTTTTTGAACGTTCTTCTTTTTTTTCTTATCTTAGAAGATACCGCATGTCCAGATAAACCAAATGTTTCTGCAATATCCTGAGTTAAGAGTTCCTGAGCTACTTCATCATCAATTTCGTTGAGAATATCAAACAAAACAGAAAGTTTTCCTTTTTTATCAACGCCTATAACTTCATCATCTTTCAAAAATTCAGCAAGCGGTTTAGCTTCATCTATCATTTTCTGCATACTTGCAGCACCGTTATTTCTAATGTAACTATCGGGATCTTCTGCTTCTGGTAATCCAATAATTTTCACATTACAACCTTTACCTAAAATCTTTCCAGCTGCACGAACAGCAGCTTTTCTACCCGAACCATCTCCATCATAAAGCATAAATATATTTTCTGTGAATCTACTTAAAACACTGATCTGAGAATCTGTGAGTGCAGTACCTAAAGAGGCTACTGAATTTGTATAACCATTTTCATAAAGCCTCAGGAAATCAGTGTAGCCTTCACAAATTAAGACATAATCTTTTTTTGATATTGTATATTTAGTATCGAAGAGACCGTAAAGTTCGTTCCCTTTAGTGTAAATTTCGGTTGTTGGTGAGTTTACATATTTTCCACCCGATTGACTTTCATGTAGCTTTCTACCACCAAAAGCAACAACTTTGCCCGAAGAAGAATGGATAGGAAACATGATTCTTTCTCGAAATAGGTCGCTATTATTTGATGTGAATAATCCAGTTGATGCTAGTATCTTTTCATTAATATCATTTTTAAGTAAATAGTTCCGTAATCCACCATAAGAATTTAGTGCAAATCCTAATTTGAATTTTTTTATTGTTTCGTCAGTAATTTTTCTCTCTGCCAAATATTCCAATGCACTGCTTCCATGTTCAACTAGATTCTTATAAAAATATCCTGTTGTTAAATCATAGATTTTAAAGATTAGATCACGTTTAGAATCTTTACCCTTACTTTGCATAGATTGCTGTACTGTAATTCCAGCTCGAGCAGCAAGTTTTTTTAATGCTTCGGGGAAAGAAATTTTCTCAAAATCTTGAACGTAAGTAATTACATTTCCACCCTTACCACAACCAAAGCATTTATAAATCTGTTTTTTAGGGCTAACTACAAAAGAAGCTGTTTTTTCATCATGGAACGGACAGCGAGCCTTAAAGTTGCTACCTGTTTTCTTTAAAGGAATGTAACTATTAATAACATCAACGATATCATTTCTCTCAATAATTTCGTCAATAAGATGCTGATCCATAATATACCTCTATTCCTTTATCTTCACGACAGTTACACCACTTCCGCCAGCTTCAGGTGGAGGTGAAAAGAATTCTTCAATATTCTTATTTGTCAGCAAATAATTTCTTACTTTTGACCGAAGAGCTCCCGTTCCTTTTCCATGTACGATTCTTATCATGAATAGTCCATTTACAACAGCATTATCAATGAACGTTTCAATTTCAGGTAATGCTTCTTCAAATCTAAATCCAAGAATTTTTAATTCCATTTTGGCATCACTTTCAGGAATACTTATTAACTTCTTCTTGCTGGATTTTTTCACCTTCTTTTTTGTTATTAAATATAGCCTGTCAGAAGACGTGTTGAGAAAAATTCCATCCATATCAACTTTTATGTTCTTACCAGAGATTTCAGTTATTTCACCTTCCATTTCCATCTCTTTTAACCAAACTTTCATCCCAATTTCTGGGCTATTAACAGGTTCATGTGAAACCTCAGATAATTTGTCTTCCTCGTTACTTAGATCACGATTTAACTGTGTTACTTTTTTCAATGATCGCTCAAACTTATCTTTTTTCTCAACCTTGTTAGAACGTTTTATGCCTTTAATTTCCATGTTCAGTTCTTTTTGCATGGAAGTAAGGAATTCACGAGCATCCCGAATAGATTTTTTCTTGATCTCTTTCTTATCTTTTTCTAATGATTCTATCAGATTTTGTCTTTCATTTATCTTTTGATTTAATAGTGCAGTTTTTAATTCAAACTGGTATAGTTGACGCGATAAAGATTTTTTTTCTTCTGACATCTTCTTAATCAATTCTGTTAATTCAACATTTTGTTTACCTGTCAAATTCTTTGCTCTTGCAATAAGACCTTTCTGTAAACCTAGCCTGGCAGCAACTTCTATAGCAAAACTGTTTCCAGGTAAACCCAATTTAAATTGATACGTTGGTCTATGCTTATCAGGATCAAATTGCATTGCTGCATTAATGCATTTTTCATGCTTTTCGGCAAAAACTTTAAGTGACGTATAATGAGTACTGATAACTCCAACAGCATTTTTTTCAGCTAAGTCTTCTAGAATAGATTGAGCTAGAGCCGATCCCTGTTCAGGATCTGTTGCAGCTCCAATCTCATCGATTAATACAAGCTTGTTTGAATTTGTACATTCTGTCATTTCACGAATATTTTTTATGTGAGAAGAGAATGTACTCAAAGCATTTTCTAGTGACTGACTATCTCCAATATCTGCAAAAACTGAATTGAATGAACCTATCACGCTATTAGAGTCTGCTGGAATAGGTAAGCCAGATCTTGCCATCAATGTTAGTAGCCCAACAGTTTTTAACGTAACTGTTTTTCCACCAGTGTTCGGACCCGAAACAAGTAACAAATTATAATCAAATCCAAGTTCAAGATCAAACGAGATAACTTCATCAAACTCATCAAATGTTAAAATAAGTAATGGATGTCTGGCATTTTTCAGTTTAATTTGCGGTTTTTCGGAAAGTATCGGTTTTTCTGCTTTTAATCTATTTGCTAATCTCGCAGATGCAAAGAAAAAATCGAGTTCTTCCAAATATGTTATTTCTTTTAATAATATATTTTTATGCTCAAGTATACTTTCTGTAAATTTTTTAAATATATTGAAGATCTCTTGCTTTTCTTCACTACTCACAAGCCCAAGATCATTGTTCAAACTAACAATCTCTTGTGGTTCCATATAGATTGAAGATTTACTTGAAGATCGGCCATGAACTATGCCAGGAACAAAGGATGATGCTCCTTCTTTTATAGGAATCACATATCTGCCATCGCGCTGTGTAACAATATTATCATGTAAAAAATTGCTAGCTGAGAGAGATTCTACTTTTTTATTTATTGTAGCAACTAAGTTCTTTCTCACTTGCTTTTTCTTCCTGCGGATAGAGGCTAAGGCAGAAGATGCATTATCCTTTACTTCACCATCACTTTCAAAAATCTGGTTAAATCTAATCTCAATTTCATCTATTGAGATAATCTTGCTAATAAACTTCAAATATTCAGGATAATCATCTAAATCATCTGTACTTTTTGAAATTCTATTTGCAGTTGAAACATTATAATATATCTGTTTAAATTCTTCAAAGTTATATGTTTGATGCTTTTGTTTTGAAATTATCTTTGTAATATCTGAGATGTTTTCAAAATTATGAGAGATACCTTTTTTTAATAATCTTTGAATTTCTGATGTGAGCTCAAGTTTCGGCGTAATCTCTTCGATTGTAGACATTGGCTGCAAATTAGACGCCACTCTACTTCCAAGAATAGAG
This sequence comes from Candidatus Tenebribacter mawsonii, assembly GCA_030765665.1. Lineage (GTDB taxonomy): Bacteria > Cloacimonadota > Cloacimonadia > Cloacimonadales > TCS61 > Tenebribacter > Tenebribacter mawsonii. Next base: position 9,574 of record JAVCCD010000334.1, read on the forward strand.
TGACATTCTTGTGCAAGGAAATCCTTAATCTTGTTATACTCAAGCTGTTTGTATGAATTCATTTATTTTGTAGTTTTATCTTTAACCATTTTCTCAATTTTCTCTGCATTCTCATCAATATCCTTTCCAACACTTTGTACTTTTTCTTTTAGTCCAGGATATTTCAACTCAATTTTATCAGTAATATTCCGAATATTATCTGCTATTGTTGATGAAGATGTGAAATTACGAATTTGTTTTTCAAATGGTAGTAAATTAAGTAATAATAGAACAATCGCAATTATCAATGTACCATTAAAAACTCCAAAAAATGCACCTAAAACTCTATCAAGCCATTTTAATCGAAGAAATTCTATTATCATTTGCAATATTTTTATAGTGAGTTTTGCAATTAATACTATTACAAGAGCGATTAGTATGTAGGAACAAATGATTGCAAAAAACTCATTAAACCCTAATCTTACCATTAACATACCTTTGAAGATATGACCGCTTTTAGCAATGAGTATAACTATTACAACTAAACTTATAAGACTAATAGCACTTCTAATAAAACCTTTTGTTAGTCCATGAAATAGAAGAACTAACAAAAAAATACCGAGGATAATATCAAGAATATTCATTTCCCATCCTTTGTTATACCATACTTTCTTTTAGAGAAAAAAGGGGAGATAAGCTTATCTCCCCCACAAATAATTTGAACTATATTAATTTCTGATCAGCTTTGCAATTCTCTTCTAACAATCGCACTCAAACTTTTCCCATCTACATTACTACCAAGTTTTTCCTTGAGAAATTTCATTACGTTTCCCATATCTTTCATAGACTCAGCATTAAGATGAACAATAGCGTCACTGACCTCTTTTTCTAATTCAGCTTCAGAGATTTCTTCCGGTAAATATCCTTTGATGATCTTTATCTCACTGTTTTCAATCTCTGCTAATTCCGGTCTTTTACCTTGTATATAAAGTTCAGCAGCTTGTTGTCTTTGTTTCACCTGACCTTTAAATACAGAAATAATTTCCTCATCAGAAAGCTCTTTCTTTTGTTCAAGCTTTTGATATTGAACTGCAGATTTCAAAGCACGAAGAACTTTTAATTTATCTTTATCCTTCTCTTGCATCGCTTTTTTTAGATCAATATTAATTCGTGTGAGCATATCTTTATGAAAAACGTCTCTGTTTTCTAAGACGCTTCATAGCCTTTCTTACTTGATCGTTTTTCTCTTTTTTGCGAACTACACTCGGCTTTTCATAATATTTATTCTTCTTAACATCAGATAAAAGACCAGCTCTTTCGCAAGACTTTTTGAATCTTCTAAGTAGTACTTGAAAAGACTCACCACTTTTAGCAATAACTTTTGGCAAAGAAATCACCCCCCTTTTATTTATGTGAAATTCAAAATTCTGAGTATTGCTTATCCTGTCAAGCCTAAATATACTGATATTAATAATTTATCAATGCTATGTCAAGATAGTACATACTGCACGCATCCCCCGAAAATTTTTCAAAATTCTTGAATCCACAATTGCAGTGGTTCATTATGTTGTTTTTGAAATGTGATTTTCTGGTATAAGCTAATTTTATTGAAGCAATACTTAATAACAGTTGCG
>JAVCCD010000244.1 GCA_030765665.1 Candidatus Tenebribacter mawsonii
CTCCTTATTGTAATCCATAGTATTTACTTTTCTACGAATCTCGATTTTCTCTCCAAAATTTATTAGTAACCCTACTTCAATTTTTGTAGCTTTTAAATAGTTTACTAATTGAACTTCGTCTATCTTTGCCAACAAATTTTTAGCTTTGAGTTCGATAATTATTTTATCATCTATAACTATATCAGCATAGTATTCACCCACAAGCACTCCATCCATTCTAACATGAATTGGTTTTTGAGATTCAGCATTTAATCCAATTAAATTTAACCTATGAATTAAAGCTTTCTCATATACTTTCTCTAAAAAACCACTTCCTAATTTATTGAAAACATAATAAACTTCTTTTATAATTTTTTCAGTTAAATCTGAGTATTTATAGTTCTTAGGATCTCTCATACTATTTAACGCTCCCTAAACTTCTTTTCACTCAAAGCAGATTCAATATGAAAACTATGAGAACGTATGATACTCAGATTAATCCTTCTTTTCATTTTCTCCATTTTTCCCTTCATATTTCTTCATACTTCTCAGCGCAAATCAGCGTTTAATTTGTCCAAATGGTTTGGGAACAGTATATCTATCAATCAGTGGAACTGCAATATTCATTAGTAGAATTGAATAAGAAACTCCTTCTGGATACCCACCGATAAGGCGGATAACAACTGTGAGAGCTCCACATCCCATACCAAATATGAGTCTGCCTTTTTTTGTGACCGGAGAAGTAACCATATCTGTTGCCATGAAGAATGCTCCAAGAATCAATCCTCCAGAAAGAATATGGAATATTGGGAGCATAATTGAAGCAGAGAACATACCATTGATACCACCGAACACATAAATAAGTACGAATACAGTTCCTATATAACTAACTGGAATTCTCCACTCAATTATATGTTTCCATGCCAAATATGCAGCTCCAATTAGCAGAGCAGCAGCAGAAACTTCACCGATAACACCACCAACATTTCCCCAGAAGAGATCTTGAAGAGTGTTCATTCCAGTTAAATTATCCATAACCGTATTTGCCACGTCACTACTTATTTGCGTTGTGTCTCGGAGGGCTTTAACTACACGCAATGGAGTTGCAGAAGTTACAACCTCTGGAAAATTAGAAGGTAAATTATTTAGTCCATTAATTGAACTTTGAAACAAATTATTCATTGGTGTTGTGAATTTCCATCCTGCTGTCATTAAAGTTGGCCATGAAGCCATCATGAATGCACGACCTAGTAGTGCTGGATTGAAAATGTTAAAACCCAATCCACCAAATATCTGTTTACCAATAGCTATAGCAAAAATAGAGCCAAGAACCGGTAACCACCAAGGTGCGGATGAATTTATGTTGAAAGCGATAAGAATTCCAGTTACAACAGCGCTTCCATCATTTACAGTAATTGGAACTTTTCTGAATTTCTGGATCAATGCCTCTGTAAAAACTGATGCAGCAACTGCATAAATTGTAAGAAACAAAGATTGAATTCCAAAAAAGAAAATTCCTATCAGCAATGCTGGTGTAAGAGCTAAAACGACCTGCCACATAACAGAATTTATTGAGATTTTCTGTTTTATATGCGGTGCTGCAGAAACAGCAAAGACATCGTTCATATATCCTCCATTATTTAGAATTAGGGTTTAGGGATTCGGGGTTTGTGTCACTATCCCATTAACCTTAATCCAATTTTATTTTTTAATTTTGAGATTAATTTATTTAACATCATTGCAATGCTTTTAATCAAATCTGAAACTTTATCAAAGTTATTTTGATCAATGTATTTAAGTTTGAAAGCAATGATAACTTGTGTTTCTAATTCCAATAAAGAACCTCTTGCAACACGCAGAAAATAGATGTATTCTTTTGTTGTTCCACGTCCCCATCCTTCGGCAATATTAGAAGAGATAGATATAACCGCTCGCTGCATCTGATTAGAAATAGCATATTTCTCTTTTGAGGGAAATAAATCGATGATTCGATAAATTTCAACTGCAAGCTCTATACCTTTTTGCCAAACAATCAATTCTTTATAATTTTTCATAATAATTCCTAAATCCCGAAACCCGAAACCCGAAACCCGAATCCCGAATCCCGAATCCCTAATTTGTTCTATTCTCACTTACTTTAATCTTACCAATATCAATCCACTGAATTAGTTTAATATGAGAAGGACAGACATAGGCACAACTACCACATTTTATACAATCCATCACACCACTTTTTTCAGCTGAGTCCCAATCATCATTGCGAACATGATGTGCAATAAAGCTTGGAACAATATTCATTGGACAAATATCTACACATCGTCCACAGCGTAGACATACATTTTCCTGCTCTCGGTGAGCTTCCTTTTTATCAAACAAAAGTAGACCGGAACTGCCTTTGGTCATTGGTGTTTCTAAAGAAGGAATAGCAAACCCCATCATTGGTCCACCGGAAATTATTTTGCCAATATCTTCGGTAGTGCCTTCGCAATATTCTAACAGGTCAGAGTAAAATGTTCCAATACGAGCTTTGATATTTTTGGGATTCTTTACTATTTTACCGCTAATTGTAATAACTCTATCAACCAATGGTTTCTTGTAACGTACAGCTTCATATACAGCGATAGCAGTTCCCACATTTTGTACAACAACGCTCACATCCATGGGTAAGCCACCTTTGTTTGGAACCTTGCGGTTTGTGGCAGCATAGATGAGTTGTTTCTCTGCACCTTGTGGATATTTGAGATGAAGACCCACAACTTTAATATTCTTCTCATTCTTCAATAATTTTTTAAAAAGTTTGATAGCGTCAGGTTTATTCGCTTCTATGCCAACAACACCATGTTTTGCCTCGACGATCTTCATTAATATTTTCAATCCAGCTAAAATATCTTCTGCTTGTTCCAACATTATACGATAATCAGCTGTAAGGTAAGGCTCGCATTCTACACCATTTAGAATGATTGTATCGATTTTTTTACCTTCAGGTGGTGAAAGTTTTACATGAGTAGGAAATCCAGCTCCACCCATTCCACATACACCAGCATCTGCAATTCTCTCTTTCAAATCTTTTGCAGAGAGATCCATAAAATTACTTTCATCAACCAATTCAATCCATTTATCCTCACCGTCTCCAGTAATCTCGATACCTTGAACTAAAGCACCTGTTGGATGATTGAATTGTGCAATTTTTGTAACTTTACCGGAGATCGATGAATGCATTGGAATTGAAACAAAACCACCTGCATCTGCAATTTTTTGACCTGCAACAACTTCATCACCAATCTTAACTATAGGCTTTGACGGAGCTCCAATATGTTGAGATAGAGGAATTACAATTTTTTCGGGTAAGGGCATAACTTCAATTTTCTTATCTTTAGAAAAAACCTTATTATCGTGAGGGTGAATTCCACCTGGAAATGTTTTGAAACCCATATTCTCTCCCTTTATATTAAATAATCCTAATAATTATAATTTTTTTATACCAAATTTTAAACTTTTAGTTAAATAGCAAGTATTTTTTTTTGTGCTCACTAAGGCTTAATTTTTTGATGTTTTGGAGTCATGTAAATTGTTTTTGAGCTTAACTATTTTATTAAATTCCACCTTCCAAAGATTAATAACTTTAATCTTCGGAAGGCTTTTAATTCATTATAATTATGCCATTACGATTTTGAAATCTTGGCGCATCTTTGTTATCTTGTTTGTATATTCTGCTCGTTGTTTATTACTGATAAGATCTTGTGAAACTTGTTCTTTAACATCTTCAAATTTAGTTTCAGCAGCTTCCTGCTTCTCATTTAATTTTATTATATGATATCCAAATTGTGTTTTTACAGGTTTTGAAATCTCATCCTTTTTCATATTAAAAGCTACTTCTTCATATTCTGGAACCATCTGTCCTTTCGGAAATGAGCCTAAATTTCCACCCTTATCTTTTGAAGGGCATTTAGAATGTGCTTTTGCTGCATCTTCAAATGTGATCTCATTACTTAATATTTTCTGATGAATATCTTTACACTCTTCTTCAGAATCTACTAAAATGTGGCTAGTATCTGTTTTTTCTGGACTAGAAAATTTTGTTTTATTTGTTTCAAAATGTTCTACTACTTCAGCATCGTTTACTTTAATAGATTGCATAAGGTTGTTAACATTCAATTGAGTAAGGATCATGCCCTTCATTTTTGATATTTCACTTTTGAATTCATCTGTCTCTTCAAGTTTGTTAGCTTTTGCATCTGCTAAGAATAGAGTTTGATTTATCAATTCCTGCAAAATGTGTTTTTTGCCTTCATTGCTTTGATATTGCATTGCTTGCTGGGAATCTAATCTTTTAATGAAATTATCTACTTGTAATTGTGTTATTTGCACTCCAGCTACTGTTGCTAATACTTTATTTTCCATTTATTCTCCTAATTATATTTTAGAAGTTAGAAAAAAAAAGTTAATATATGTGTCAAACGGTATATTATTGAACAGATTGATTCTTCTGTGGATGTCTTTGTATTAGTTAAGAAAAATAATTTTGCAACTGCTTAGAAGCGCAATAGATTATCAATCTGATTAGGAATGATAATAATAAAATTAGTATAATCTTTACAAAACCAAAATTGGTAAAATTTATTTTAATTGTCAAATAGATTATAATTTTATAAAAGTAGACAAAAAATCTTAATTTAATGAATTTGCAAATAATTATTATATTGGGAATTAGAAATGAAATTAGGATTTATTGAGAAGAAAACATTCCGGCTTTTGATGCTGGCATCTTTTTTCAATGGTTTTGTATTCGGTACATTCAACATCCATGATGTAGTTGCTAAGAAGGCACTGTTAGCCTTGGATTGGCAGATCACGATACTTGTAATGTTGTGGCCGTTATCCAATTTATTCTCTATCTGGTGGGGAAAAGCACTTGAACACTCCAAGAGCATTTCCAGATTTTTTGTTCTTACTGCATTTGTTGGCAGACTCGTTCTACTCTTCATGTTATGGACCCATAACTATTATTCCTATTTGATAATAATGATCTTTGTATTTTCTTTCAATTCGCTTTTAAGTCCTGCCCAAAATTCGATATATCAGAACAATATTGCTGCTGAAAACAGAGGTGTTCTATTTGGATATACGGCAAGTCTGGTTACATTGATAGCAATCACTTTCAGTTATTCTGCCGGGAAGTTGATGGATATTAATGAAGATTGGTTCCGTTATATATTCTCCGTTGCCGGTTTAATGGGATGTGTAAGCTCTCTGCTGATGGCAATGATAAAGATTGAAAATAAGAAATTTGATGCAACCAGATTAAAACTCAAACAACTTTTTTTAACACCAATAAAGCGAACTGTAGATATTTTGAAGAAAAACAAAGATTTCGCTATTTTTCAAAGGAATTTTTTTATATACGGAATTGGCTTCATGATAATACTTCCGGCTATTCCCAAATTTTTGGTAGAATATCTTAAAATGGATTATTCACAGACTTTTATGGCAAAGGGAGTAATTTCACAGCTTGGAATTCTGTTTCTGGCTCCAATTGCCGGTAAGATCCACGACAAGAAAAATCCGTCCTTCTTCACATTCCTTGCCTTCTTCACTTTAGGTTGTTATCCGGTGATCCTATTGATCTCCAGTTTTCTGATAGGTTCAGGAATAGAGAATTATGTTGTCTATTTTGCTTATCTCATTTTTGGAATTGGCATGTCCGCTATTATAATATCATGGAATATGAGTTCCATATTTTTTGCAGGTGATGATGATGTTTCTATGTATCAAAGTGTTCATGTAACACTTACAGGTTTAAGAGCGCTTATCGTTCCATTTATTGGGTATTTTATCTTGAAATATTTTGGTGTAAAAGTTGTATTTATTATTTCTGTAAGTATGTTTTGGCTAGCTTCTACTTTGAGCTATCTCGATTATTTAAGAATTTGCAAATCTGGCTTTGAATATTCAGCTAAATTTGACAGGATCGTAAAATATTTTCGTAGACTTCCACCCAGAGGATAATGATTATGCAAAGTTGGGAAACAAGTGTCTTTCTGAGGATAAGCTTACAAAGGCATTCGACGAAGAATCTCACTATAAGCGGAGATCCTTACAAAGAGCAACGTGCAAGATTCGTCCAGTCTTCTCAGGCATCTGCCGGATACGACCAGGCAAGCAGGATGACAAGTACACTATTATGAAGAGTTTATTCCAAAGAATAACTATGGAGGATAGTTGAAAAAATTATTTTTTTTACTTTTGTTAGTCTTATTCAGTATTGTACATGCTGATGTTATCGTGGAATATAATACTTCATTAGCACCGGAAATTATTAAAACCATTAAGATCAATAGTGTAGATTATTTTAATGTTTACGAACTTAATAAAACTTTTAAAGCTAAAATCTCAGATGATCTTTTAGACCAAAGAGTAAATGTGAATATTTACCATGAACAATTGATCTTTTTGTTGGATTCATCATTAGTACAGCATGGTTCAGATTATTTTAATATGACGTATAATATTATACAAAGTGACGGAAAATATTTTCTACCCGTTGTGTTTATTAAAGATATTTTGCCACAGATACTAAGTAATATGTTAAAGTGGGAAAGTAATAAACTTATTGCTCAAACTCCAATAGATAATTCGATTCGACGGATCGTACTAGACCCAGGACATGGTGGAAAAGATCCAGGAGCAGTAGGATATTCCAAGAAAAATTTTGAGAAAGAAGTTGTTTTGGAGCTTGCTTTAAAATTAAAGAAAAAATTAGAACAGCAGTTGGATGTTGTTGTACTTTTATCGCGCGATAAAGATGAATTTGTGTCTTTGCAGCAGCGTACTAAATTTGCTAATGAAAATAGTGCGGATCTATTTATCTCACTTCATTGCAATGCACACCGAAATTCTAAAATTGATGGAATTGAAGTTTATTATTTATCTACAGCAAAAACAGATGAAGCAAGAGCTGTGGAAGCTATGGAGAATCAAGTTGTTTATGAATATGAAGGTGGGAAGGAAGCTGTGAAGAAATATGATGACCTTGCCTTTATTTTAGCTGACATGGCTCAGAGTGAGCATTTAGAAGAGAGTTTTAATTTGGGAGCTAATCTCCAGACAGCGCTTGTAAATGCCACTAAAGCGTATAATCGCGGTGTAAAACAGGCAAATTTTTATGTTTTACGCGGTGCTTTTATGCCCTCTGTATTGCTAGAATTCGGATTTCTATCTAATAAAGAAGAAGAGAAGAAACTGATTAATAGTTCATATCAAGAGAAACTAATTGATTCAGTATTTATAGGTATTAGAGATTTCAAAAAGAAATATGATCAAATGCAATAATAAAAAATATAAATATTTTGACAGAAAATACCGCTAACTTTTTCTGACTTCGAAAATTATAAAGATGGAGGAATAAATGCCGAATCATGTATCATGCGAAAAAAGGCTTAGACAAGAAAAGAAACGTTCAGCACGTAATCATTATGTGAGAATGACTATTAACACATTATCCAAGAAAATGAGAAGTGATATTTCTATTGAAGAGAAAGAAAAAATTTTAACAGAAGCATATTCACAATTGGATAAGGCTGCTAAAAATCACGTAATACATAAAAGAACAGCTACCAGAAGAAAAACAAGAATTTCTGCTTATTTTAATGCACAAAAAGCAGAACAAAAAGAAAAAAAATAGACATTAATAGATAGAACTGGCAGGCATATTTTATGCCTGCCTTTTTTATTATATAACTTCTATTAATCTGGAGTAATCAAATGGATACAAACCTAATCATATATATTGCTATTGCATTAGTAGTTATAATTTTTGCATCACTTCTTATTATATTAAAGAGAAAACAAACTTCAAATGCCAAAATAATAGTTAAACCTCAAAGTTTAAAAAACAAACTTGCAAAAACAAAAAATAGTTTGTTAGGAAAGTTGGCTGAGATAGTTAATATTCGAGGTAAAATTGATGATGATTTGATGGATGATCTGGAAGAGATGCTGCTTCAAGCCGATGTTGGTGTGCAGTCAAGCGGTGACATAATTGAAAATTTAAAAGAAAAGATAAGACTGGATAAGATAACTTCTACAGATGATGTCCAAAAATATCTTGAAGAGATTATTCGCAAATTGCTCCTTAAGGATTACGGTAGAGAAACAGATCATCTACAATATGAAAATGTTAAACCATTTGTTGTACTTTTTACCGGTGTGAATGGAGTGGGTAAAACTACAACTATAGCAAAGCTGGCAAAGCGTTTTACACAAAGTGGGAAGAGTGTACTCATGGTAGCTGCAGATACGTTCCGAGCTGCTGCAATAGATCAATTAGCTATTTGGGCAGAAAGAACAGGTGCCGATATTATGAGACAGCAGGAAGGAAGTGATCCGTCTTCTGTAGTATATGACGGAATGATGAAAGCTGTGAATAAGAATTATGATGTTGTGCTTATAGATACTGCAGGTAGACAGCATACCAAAGTTAACTTAATGAATGAATTAACTAAAATAAAAAGAACTGTAAAAAAAATTATGCCTGATGCTCCACACGAAACATTGCTCGTGGTGGATGCAACAACCGGACAAAATGCAATTACACAAGCAGAGTTATTCAATAAAGCTACAGATTTATCAGGGTTAGTTTTAACAAAATTAGATGGAACTGCTAAAGGTGGGATCGTAATTGGCATAAAACATCAGCTTGATATTCCAGTAAAACTTATCGGAGTGGGAGAGACCTACAACGATCTGCGCGATTTCGATGTGAATGAATTTGTGGAAGCTATATTTGAATAGATTGCCACAGATTTACACTGACTAAAAAAAGAAATTATTGATTTTATTCCCACGATTGAAATCGTGGGTTGTATGAACTCGTTTGCAAGTTGAACTTGCAAATGCAATTGTGTTGATAAGTTCAACTTATCAACAAGAGGATGACAAAATTTATTGGTTTTACTTTTCTAAACTATAAAACAATCCTATTTTCATTATCAGAAAAAATTAAAAACCAACAAAAGATTTGACAAAGTTTTCATTTTTTTCTTTTTTCTTGAATTGTACTTAGCGTTATTGAATGAAACAAAAGAAAAAAACCAAAATAGTATTAGAAAAAAATGAAGAGAGTGTTTCGATACAGCAAAGCTAGCCGCATTGCAAATGAATCTCCACAGCACTCTTCCCTGAGACATTAATAATTAACATCGAATGGATGTCAAAATATTTGTGGACTCCCTTCCTTCAATTTGCTTTGAAGGAAGTAGATATGTTGTTCATTATCTGTAAGAATAAGTTTGTGTGACGAATTTCTCTTAAGCTATTAACGTTTCCCGAAAAATGAATGAATTGAATGTTAATCTTTTTTAAACAAGAGGAGATCGTTTTGTAGTTTGGCAAGAAGAGAAGTGTCTGTTTTTCTCCGAAAAGCCAGCGCATACAAGCCGTCTCTTTAAAGAAGAAATAAAATGCGTAGAAATACAATATTAATCATAAGCATCTTAGCGATGCTGTCGTTGGCAGGTAGTTTGATGGCGTTTACCATTGATATATATACTTATACTAACCGAACTGGAACTGCAACAGTTGAGATAACTGAGTATTATTCAGGTAATGAATGGGATACAGTAGGTCAGTATACAATTGTAACAAATAGTAATAACTATCAAGAAAGTGCCGATTTGCCCTCTCAATATTACTATAAAGCTACACTAACAGCATATAACGGCTATGCTTATGTAACACAAGTAAGATACTTTAACACTGCAAGTATTACATTCAATGTTGATCTTTCAGGAACAATTCCGGATGATCCACCGGCAGGTAATTAAAAATCCCTTTTAAGTGATCAAGTAGCTGCTGGTGAGCATTCAATTGTTTGGAATGGAGAAGATAATAAAAACAAATCAGTCTCTTCTGGAATTTATATGTATCAATTAAAAATGGGTGGTAAAGCAATTGCCAGTAAGAAATGTTTGTTGTTGAAGTAATATATAATTAACTGTCATTCCCAATGTCCATTCTCCGTAGCAGGCTACTGCGAAGGATGAAAAGTGGGAATCTATGAGATCCCCAGTCAAGTTGAGGATGACATTAATAAAGCAAAAACACATATTCTTTAATTTTGCAGAAAGTTTCAGATTCTTCGTGAGAAAATAATGATAGAATTTCTCAGAATGACGAAACTTTTCAACGGATGATTAAGGGTAATCGTCCCTACTTTTCCAAACTATAAAGCAACTTAATCTCATCAGCCCATATCTCAGAATTTGGTGTTTCTAAAATTAAGGGGATATCATCGAATCTACTATCATTCATCAGGAACTTAAATGCATCCAATCCAATGAATCCTTTACCAATACTTTCGTGTCTGTCCAATCTTGTTCCAAAATCTTTTTTACTGTCATTAATGTGCATCCCTTTTAGATATTTGAAACCTACAATCTGATCAAAATCTGCAAAAGTTTTTTCAAAGGCTGCTTTTGTACGAATATCATAGCCAGAGGTAAACCCATGACAAGTATCAATACAAACACCAACTCGAGATTTATCTGTTACTTTATCAATTATCTTTGCTAAATGTTCAAATTTATAACCAACATTATTGCCCTGCCCGGCAGTATTCTCGATGACTGCTGTAACATTATCAGTTTTGGAGAGAGCCCAGTTTATAGAATCAGAAATTGTTTGCAAACACTTTTCCTCAGAGAATTGCCCTAAATGTGTTCCAGGATGAAAATTCAAATATTTGAGTCCTAGCTGTTCACACCTTTGAAGTTCATCTAAAAATGCTTTTTGTGATTTGATAAGTTTTTCATTTTCAGGATGACCAAGATTTATCAG
>JAVCCD010000137.1 GCA_030765665.1 Candidatus Tenebribacter mawsonii
AGGAACTTTTGTGAGCGGAATATCATCAATACCAATTCTAGTTAGTACAACAGAGAATTTATTTGTCTCTCCCCAGATAGCAGCAGCTGTATCATAAGAGAGTAGTCCAGAATATTCTTCAGCGTGCATAAGTTCAAATCTATTATCATTAACTAGAGTTAACAAGGCAGAATTCCAATAGGCAAGGCTGGATGAATTAACATCTGTTACTCCGCAATTTCCTAAAGCAAAATTACGTACTCCGGCACCAATTTGGAAAATCTCACCAGCATATTTTGTGGCTGAGAGTTCTAATGCTACCAGCAGTATTATTATTATAATTACGATTTTAAAAGTTTTCATATTTCCCCCATTGTTACGTAAGTTCCAATTATCTTCTTGAGTTGACCACCGGAAAAAGAAATTGATAATTTTGCTTCCTTCCCTGTGCCATCAACGTTCAGGACAACACCTTTACCAAATTTGCTATGGTAAATTTTTTGTCCAATCTTAAAATATTTCTGACTTTCGGTAACAACAGGTGTTTTTGTTTTATCTCTCCTTTTTGGGCGAGGTGCCATAAGATCGTAATAACGGTTATTTTCGGAATCGATTAAATTATCATCGATCTCCATTAAAAAACGGCTGGGAACAGCCATTGAAATTGAACCGAAAACGTTACGCATTCTTGTATAAGTAAGATGAACAGATTTCTTCGCACGTGTGATTGCGACATATAATAACCGACGTTCTTCTTCCAGTTTTTGAATATCATCAATAGAACGTGAATGGGGAAGAAGACCGTCTTCGATACCAACAATAAACACATGATCAAATTCCAGTCCTTTAGCATTATGCATTGTCATTAGCTTAACAGTTTCAATATCTTCATCCAGATTATCCATATCTGTTTGTAACGAGATACTTTGCAGGAAATCCGTAAGCATTGGGACCTTTTCTTTGTCATATTCAAAATTATCTGAAAATTCCTGAGTTGCAGTAACGAATTCTTTTAGGTTTTCTGCACGTGCAATATCTTTTGGGTCATCACTTTTCTCATACAGTTTAATAAGTTCAAGCTCATCAATGATTTTCTTAACCAGCGGAGTTATGGGAATTTCCAGAGATAACTTTTTCCATTTTTGCAAAAGTTTCCCAAATTCCATAACAGTTTGTTTGGTTTTTCCATTTAGAGTTGTAATCTCATTTTGAATAGCTTCGAATAAGGTCATATTATTATCAATGGCAAATCTTTCGATTCTCTCAGTTGATACTTTTCCAATTTTACGAGGTGGGAAATTTAGAATTCTAAGGAAACTATTTGAATCCTGCGGATTTACTAAAATCCGTAGATATGCAACAATATCTTTAATCTCTTTACGCTGATAAAAATTAACTCCACCAACAATCTGATATTTCAATTTATGCTGGTAAAATGAATTCTCAAAAACACGTGATTGAGCATTAGTTCGATAAAGGATTAAACAATCGTTCAGATTTATTCCCGATGAATTGAGTTGAAAAATCATTTCAGTAACAAATTCTGCTTCTTGTGTTTCATTTTCAAGTTTGAGTAGTTTTGGTTTTTCTTTTGAAGTAATATCTGTCCATAACTCTTTTGGATGCCGTTCTGAGTTGTTCTTTATCAGGCAATTAGCTGCATCAAGAATTGATTTTGGGGAGCGGTAATTTTGTTCTAATTTTACTGTAAGCACATTTTTGTAATCTTTTTCGAAATTAAGTATATTACTTATGTTTGCACCACGCCAGCTGTAAATTGCCTGATCATCATCACCTACAACACAAAGATTTTGATGGTCTTTAGCAATTAAATTGATAATTTTGAATTGTGCGTAATTTGTATCTTGATACTCATCTATCATCACATATTTAAATTTATCAGAATATTTCTTTCTTATAACTTCATTATCGTGAAGCAAGATTGCGGTATACATCAAGAGGTCATCAAAATCGAGTGCATTGTTTTTAAGTAGGAAATCTTGATACTCTTTGTAGATTTTGTGAGTAATCTCCGTAAAATAGTTCTCTTCATTGAAATCGAAGAAATCTTTTGGAAGAACGAGTGAATTTTTTTGATTACTAATTACAGTTGCAACTCGTCTTTGAGGGAAATCTTTGGAATCAATATCTAACTTTTTATAGATCTTTTTAAAAATGGATTTTTGATCAACATCATCGAAGATAGAAAAATCTGATGTAAACGGTAAGAAATCTTGTTCTGCTCGCAGAATACGTGTGCACACAGAATGAAATGTTCCAATCCATAATGAGTAAGCAGAGATATTAAATGATCTTTGTAATCTGTTTTTAAGTTCATGAGCGGCTTTATTTGTAAAAGTTACAGCTAGAATGTTGTGTGGATTTATATGTTTTACATTTATCAGATAAGCTGTTCTGTAGATAATTGAACGGGTTTTTCCGCTTCCAGCTCCTGCTAAAACAAGAATTGGTCCTTCTGTTGTTGTAGCTACTTTTCGTTGTGGTGGATTCAGATCATCAAGAAAATCCATACTAATTCCAAGTTTTTGG
>JAVCCD010000220.1 GCA_030765665.1 Candidatus Tenebribacter mawsonii
AAGTTCAGCCTTTCCGAAGCTTCTTGTAGAGGGATTCTTAAACGTAAGATTCGGAAAGTTTTAACTCAGTCGTAACTTTCCGAATCTTGGCTGAGAGATTTCCTTTGGTGGAAGCTTCGGAAATAAATAAAAGGAGTTTATTATGAAACCACAAGAATTTTTAGAGTTTATGGACAATGTAAAAGTGTACGATCTTACACAAAGATTGAGTATCCACACACCACCATGGCCAAGTTATATGCCATTGCAAATTCAATATTTTAAGAGATTAGCTGGAGCCCATATGGGTCAAGGAGCTAATGGACAAATTATTAAAACAAGTAATCATGTTGGAACGCATATTGATGGTCAGATCCACTTCTTTGCAAGTGGACAAACTATTGGAAATGTTCCAATAAAAAAATGGATTGGACAAGGAGTTGTTGTAGATATTTCTGATGAAGTTTCAGATTATTCTCTCTACACTCCTGAAATGCTTATGAGTAAAGTAGAAATTAAAAAAGGTGATATCCTAATTATTAACACAGGTTATCACAAATATAGCTGGGATCAACCAGAATCTGATGAAATTCGATATTTTGTCAAACATCCAGGACCAAGCCCAGAATTTCACCAGTGGGCATTGGATATGGAAATCAAATGGATAGGTGTAGATTGCGGAAGTGCAGATCACCCAATGAACACAATTATTCGTGATTGGCATCCAAAACCATTTAAAAAAGCCGAGGAAAAATTGATTGCGGATTATGGTAAAACTTGGGAAGAGATGTTTCCCATAGACGAATTTTATCAGGTTATGCATCTGAATCTCTTTCCTAAGGGTTTGGTGCATGCAGAAAATTTAGGTGGAGAGATCAACAAAGTGAATAACAAACGTGTTTGGATAGGTTTATTCCCACTACGTGGCATCGAATTAGAATCCTCTATGTGCCGGATTATAGCAATGGAAGCATAGAAATTGTAGAATAAATAAGGAGTTATTATGGCTATTATAAATGATTTTAACTATCATAAGCCAAAAGATATGGATGAAACTTTGCTCTTGCTTTCAAAATTAAAAGGAAAAGCAAAAATTCTGGCAGGTGGAACAGACCTGATAGTTCATCTAAAAGAAGAGATTGTTAAAACAGAGAATGTGATAGATATTAAAGAAATTACTCAGCTGAATAAAATTGAAATATCAGAAGATAACATTTTTATTGGTGCTGGAGTAACATTCACTGAAATCATTGAATCACAAAAACTAAAAGAAAAAATACCAATCTTATGGGAAGCCAGTATGACTGTTGCATCGGTAGGAATAAGAAACAGGGCAACAGTTGTTGGAAATATCTGTTCAGCAATTCCCAGCCTGGATTCTGCGCCTGCACTACTTGTTTATGATGCAGAGATTGTTGTTCAGAATAAAACAGAAAAAAGAGTAATCTCAATTCATGATTGGTTTACTGGACCCAAGAAAACACTACTTAAATCTGATGAACTTGTATTGGGAATTAATATTCCGATCTTCCAACATAATGGAACATATGAAAAATTAGGACGCTATAAAGGTGAAGATCTGGCGCAAGCAGGAATTGGGATTTTAGTTAATGAAACAAAAAATTACCGTTTTGCTTATTGTGCGGTTGGTCCTGTTCCAAAACGAATGAAAAAATTGGAAGAATTCCTGAAAGGAAAAGAAATTACTGATGACCTAATTGAAGAAGCATCAGAGTTAATTCCAAGTGAAATATCACCAATTGCTGATATGCGTTCTTCTAAAGAATACAGAATTCACATGATGAAGATAATGTTCAAACGCGGTTTACTAAAATCCATCGCGAACATGAAAGGTGGTAGATCATGAAAAAAATAACAATTAAATTGAATGGTGAATTGCGAAGCGTTCATGTTGAACCAGAAGAGATATTATTAGATGTTCTACGGGATAAGTTAGGAGTGAAAAGTCCAAAATGCGGTTGCGACCGTGGCGATTGCGGTGCCTGTGCAGTACTTCTTAATGGAAGAAGTGTACGTAGTTGTTTGATATTAGCTATTGAAACTGATGAACAGGAAATTGTAACTGTTGAAGGTATTTCTAAAGATGGTCTGAGTAAAGTTCAAAATACAATGCTAGATAAGAATGCTTTCCAATGCGGTTTTTGCGCACCTGGTATGATTATATCAACTACAGAATTGATTGAGAAAAATCCTCATCCGAATTTGGAAGAAATTAAAGAAGCTCTTTCTGGTAATTTATGCCGCTGTACGGGTTATCTTCCAATTTTAGAATCAGTGCAGGAAGCAACGAAAAAATAGGATTATTTGAATATAAAAAAATTCAAAAGGAGTTCACGCGGAGAACGCAAAGAGGAAAAGACGCAAAGAACGCAAAGGAAATGATTTTATTATATTCCCCTGCGAACTCTGCGAGATCTCATTTTTCTTTGCGTGAAAAAAGGAGTAATCAATGACAGAAAATGAAATTGCTACTAAAATTATTGGAGTTTGTATTAATATTCATAAAAATTTGGGACCCGGTTTATTAGAATCTGTTTACGAAGATGTTGTTGCTTATGAT
>JAVCCD010000178.1 GCA_030765665.1 Candidatus Tenebribacter mawsonii
AAGTAAAATATAATCGAATCAAAAACCTAAATCTACAAGAATAGATGATAACTATAATGAGATTATTCCACATATATCATTCAATACAAAAGCCAATATCACAAATTCAGCAGTTTAAAGCAAAAAGTTGAAACTATTTTCTTAAAACAAACAAGCGGAAAAAGATAGCAAGAATTATCAAAACGTAATTTCCAATAAAGACCAATGGTTTTGACCAGTGCAAACCATTAACTTTAAAAGTAGAAAACGGTGTTAGAAATTGAACCGGAAACGAGTTATTATTATGAGTAGGGATATCCATGAGAATATGCAGGGGAGCAGCCAGTAAAAACCAGGGGATCTGGTTCAGATAAAAATAATAATAGGCAAAAAGTGGAATAATAACAAGTCCCCAAATTATTAGAGAATGAGTCCATTTGTACAGGTTTAAAACCCAGCGATTCTCTTTGAGGTTGTACCACTCCATCATTTCTTGTCTTGTTTTAAATCCAGGCTGCATTTTGCCTTTAAACGCTTGAACTGTGAGGCTTGTGGCAAAAACTGTAACATCCGGTGCAATCCCAAAAGCAACCTTGGCAATTGATGGTGGACCTGGCAATAAAACCAGTGACCATAAAGAGTGAGCCATTATATCCATTTTATATTCCTGTATTAATAATTGGAACTCGACTCGTGTTACTTAAATTTCATAACAAAATTCTTTAGTGGAAGGAAATCTTTCTTTTTCCAGATCAATTTATAGGATGTTTCAGTTTCTTCCAATTCATCCGGTAAATAAGAAAGGGAATCAATCGTAATTGTTTTAGGAAAAGTAAGATCGTAATATGCCTGTTCAAAACCCTTTTCCCAGAAGACGGTAGTTTCAAGAATATATTCAGCTTTATTTCCCATTAGTTTTTGTTTATAACAAATACGTGCAATAGTAGTATCTTGAGCCGGGATTATAACCAGCAGATGTGCTCCATTCTGATCCCATTGTATCACCCTCGATGAATCCGAACGAGAAATATTCTCGCAAAAAACAGTATCGACCTTTCCGTATGAATTATTTTGAGGGAATGGATAAAAAAGGTGCTGAAGATATGTTTGTTGGGATGAATTGCGGAGGAAGTATAAACCATCAACAGAAAAGGTTGAATCAGTTAAAGTAAAATGAAGATCTTCCCGGTAAAATCTCAATTCTCCAAAGAGTTGTAATGTTGAAAATAAGTAAATGAGTATAAATATATATCTTTTCATGCTATTTTAACAACAGCATTTTACTTTCTTTCAATACGATCCCATCTCCAACTAAACGAGCATAATAAACACCTGAAGCAACCGGAGTCCCATAGCTATCCAAGCCATCCCAGGTAACTTCCTGCAACTCGTCAGGAACTTCATATGTACTTTTAAGTGTCTTTACTTTTTGTCCCTTACTATTAAAAATATCAATAGTTATATCATTTATATCAAGTGGGATACTAAATCGGATTGTTGTGGAAGGATTAAATGGATTTGGATATACGCTCATTTGAGTATTGAGAAGTATCTTAAGAGATGGTGAAGAATGAGTTACTGGTAATACAAATGTTCGAACTGTGTTTGAATCGGGTGCTACATAAATCAATGTATCAATAAAAGTAATTTCGTTATATTTAACAAGAATGTCATAACGGACAGTGTACATTTCTTGAGAGAATTCACCATCTAAGTTAGTGAAGATCTGATTGGCACCCATGGGAGGATAATATTCTAAAACTGCACCTGCTAAAGGATTACCTTGTTCATTTATTACATTGCCACTAAAAGTTCCGGTAAAGCCAATATTATCGTTAGGCTGTCCCATGGTGGGAGAATTATCTCTACAGTAATAATGGCTAGCTAATGGAAGAACTGGATCTAAAAAAGATTTCCTTACTAGTGATTCTCCTGCATGTGGAGCCATGCTGTAATTAGAACCTCCATAATAAACATAACAAGATGGATAATTAGGATATATACCTTCCCAACCCAATTCGATCTCATCAAATTCAAGGTCGAGTTCATAAGGAATGTTTAGATCATTTTTTGTAACTTCGGTAATTCCAACTTCGGGAAAACCAATTGCATTGAAATAACTGAAACCGGCAACACACTGTAGATAGCACATTTCAAGAGAGGGAGGGAAAACATACGAATTTGTTAGTTCAAGATGCCATTCTCCGTCTATCCATTGTAACTCTTGAGCATACGGACCTTCAATGATAATATTGGCACAACTAAAAGTAATACTTATCAAAAATACAAAAACAAGTAAATATTTCATGAACACCTTCCTTTGAATAATCTTAATGAATATCCACACTAATTAATTCATTTATCGCATTATTCTTAAATATAATCTTATCAATTTTTATTTTTTTAATTACCTTAAAACATAAATGACTTTTCAATTAATTTATGTCAAATCAAAAAGTGTTGGAGTATAATTCATCTATGGAACAAAAAGAATTTATAGTTTAAAAACTCATCCTAACCTTCTCTTTAACGAAAGAGAAGGAAGAATCAGTAGAAAATCTGTTTCTTCTCTAATCCTTTTACCTCTGTGTTTAGTCTTTTCTATTTTCT
>JAVCCD010000090.1 GCA_030765665.1 Candidatus Tenebribacter mawsonii
TAAAGATCGTTCTTCGTAAGAAGTTTCGCAAAGTTTTACGATAAAGGTATTTAAAGATCGTTCTTCGTAAGAAGTTTCGCAAAGTTTTACGATAAAAGTATTTAAAGATCGTTCTCTGTAAGAAGTTTCGCAAAGTTGATTCTAAATCTTTCCAGCCAATTTTCTCAGAACATAACTTGTTGCCCACATTCCCATAATAGCAGGAAGATAAACAACAGAACCAAGTGTGCCTCGTTTGCGTCCACGATTAGAAACCCATTCTTCTTCAGAGCCAGCTTCAAAATCAAACTGAGGGATTGGCTCTTCTGTTGAGAAAAGTACGGGAATCCCTTTATAAATACCTCTTCTATGCAAATACTTTCGTACTTTACGAGCCAAAGGGCACATGTAAGTCTTAGAAATATCAGTTTGGACAATTTTAGATGGATCAACTCTTCCGGCAGCTCCCATTGCAGAGATTACAGGTATTTTCATTTTGTATACTGATTCCAATAATTCTGCTTTTGGTCCTAAACTATCAATTGCATCCACGACAAAATCAATATTATTTAAAAGTTGATCTCTAGATTCATTATCAAAAAAATCTGAATATATTTCAATCTCTAAACTAGGATTTATATCCAATAATCTGTCACGCATTGTCTCAGTTTTTAATATTCCAATTGTACTATGAAGTGCAGGTAATTGCCTATTTAAATTGGAGATTCCAATTTTATCAAAGTCTACCAATAGAATTGAACCAATCCCACTTCTTACCAACCCTTCAGCAGCAAAGGAACCGACTCCACCTAAACCCATTATGGCAATTCTGCTCTTTTGGAATATCTCTATTGCCTCGTTTCCAAATAGTAACTCGGTTCTATTAAATTGCTTCATTAGAATTTCCTTTAGTTAATTTCAAATAATTCGTTAAAATTGTATAATTGTCTTTGCAATAAGACATTTAAATCAGTTTTTGTTTTCTTTGAGATTTGACCTACAATCCATTTAAGATTTTTAAGGTGATTGAAGTCGTCATTCAACTCGGGTGGTTTCATATAAGGGGCATCAGTTTCAAAGAAAAAATTTCCATGCTTAATTATTGCACGTATCACTTTATCTTGTGGTGGTTTCGCATTTAAAGAAAATCCCAAATCGTAATGAGAGAAAGTCTCAAAAACATCTTGCGAAGCATTAAATGCATGTAAAAATCCACGCACATTAGGAAAGTTGTTCTTTAAGATCTTATGTAATTCGTAATATTTTTTAACCGTATGAAAAATAACTGGAAGTTCAAAATTCCGAGCGATATCAAGTTGTTGGAGTAATATTCTATTTTGCCATTCTTCGTTATTATTACGACCATCAAGTCCAATCTCACCAATTCCAATTACCTGTTTCTCTTCACATAATTGTATTATCTTATCCAGATCAGATTCTTTACTTTTTTCGTAGTATGGATGTACACCGGCTGTCCATAAAATTGAATCATGGAATTTATTTATCAGTTCAGAATTTATCAATTTAAATTCTTCATCGCAAAGTGCATTTGAAATAAATTTGGAGATCCCTACATTATTGGCACTAGTAATTTCCGTATCTAAATTATCAAGAATTCTTTTATCACCTAAATGGCAATGCATGTCTATTAGTTTATTCATGTTTCAGGTCTTTGCGAGTTTTATTTCTACGGCATCAACCGAAGCAATCTTAATTGCTGGAAGAGGATAAAGAGTTGATTGCCACGTCACCTTTGTTTCTCGCAATGACAGGGAAGTTTTTGGTAATATCTAATCATTAATATCAATTTATTCATCTTGTATCTCTTCCCATAGATCTTTCCATTCAGGGTTCATGTCATTAATTAATTCAATTTTTTTTCTTCTTGATCCTGCTTTATTTGTTTCTCTCGAGCAATTACTCCATGCTCAAAATATACCAACTTATTTATGCTGTATTTGGAGGTAAACCCCTTTGTAACTTTGTTCTTATGCTCAAATACGCGACAAATAAGACTATTAGTTACACCCGTATATAATACAGAATTTGAAAAATTCGTCATTATATATACATAGTACATGAATCACCTTGTCTTTGCGAGTTTTATTTCTACGGCATCAACCGAAGCAATCTTAATTGCTGGAAGAGGATAAAGAGTTGATTGCCACGTCACATTTGTCCCTCACAATGACAGATAAGCCAATCTTCTCACTTAGAAACTAAACTCTACTCCCATACTCATTGAAGTTATAGTTTCGTCTGTACCATTTATCTTTCCATTTCCATCGAGATCAACATAGTGTTCTTGATAACTTCCTACTAGTTGAGTGTTCCCACCTAAAGAATAACCGAGTGTACCATTGATAATGGAATTAGGTGTTTTGAACTCACTCAGTTTATCAAATCCAGTTTGAGAATACCCGATCTCAGCCTTGGTCAATTTTGGAATTATCTTTGTATCAAAGTTTGCTTTTCCCCATAAAGAACGATAATTGTCGTCATTATCATCATACATATCTTCATAGGCTACAGTAACA
>JAVCCD010000297.1 GCA_030765665.1 Candidatus Tenebribacter mawsonii
ATAAGCATGGAATGATAAGTCTGCTTGATCTTGATCGTTCCAAAATTGAATTTCAGAATTCTACAATTTCGAATATGACTAAGAAATTTGAACTACTTAGAAAACGAGAAGAGATCAATTTGTTTCTATCCAATAAGATATTAGGAAAGTGGTAATTATTGATCAATCAGTTTCTATACTTTTTAAGATCAAACCACTCATAGCTGGAATAACACTTTGTGAGAACTTAGTTTCTGTTATAAGATCATAGTAAGTGTTAGATGGAAGAACTAATGCTTGATCTTTAGAATTCTTGTTTATTACGATTATCAACTCTCTTTGCTCAAAATGCATCTTATAAATTATGAGATTATCATTCACTTTTAAGAATTTAAATTCTCCTCTTCGAAGTGAAATATTATCCTTTCTAATCTTAATCAATTTTTTATACCAGTTATGAAGTTCAAGTGCTTGTCTATTTTTAGGAAAGTCCCAATTAAATGGTCTTCTATTTTCAGGATCGTGACCACCCAGCATTGCAATTTCGTCACCATAAAAGATATGTGGAACACCGACAAAAGTCATTTGGAATAGAACTGCTAGTTTTAATTTTTCGATATTCCCCTTTGCAGATTCCAGAAAACGAAAAGTATCATGGCTGTCCAAAAGATTCATCATCACCTGAGTTGCTTGAGTAGGATATTTTTGTAATCCCAATTCAATGGTCTCAGCAAATTTTTTCACTGAAGAATTTTCTATAAACAAAGAATATAATGGTTCTTTGAAATATTTGTAATTCATCACAGCATCAAAATATTTATCATTTACCCATTCTATAGCATTATTCCAAATCTCCCCTACCAGATAAGCATCCGGTTTAATTGATTTTACTTTTCTCCGGAAGAGTTCCCAAAACCAGAATGGTACTTCGTTCGGGATATCCAATCTGAAACCATCAATATCTAATTCAGTTAACCAGAATTCTGCAACATTTAAAATATATTCAACCACATCATTATTTACGTTGGCATCAATTTGATCTTTAATATAATTTTCATCTGGGTGAGGTCTATCAAGATCAAAATTCAGATCCGGCATGATTGGATGTCCCCACCAGCATTGATAATATTCATTGGCATTAAAATCATCCGGGATCTCTTCTGGAATTGGCCATTTGTGCCAATCAAACCAATTATAGTATTTTGATTTTTCTCCTTTTTTTAAACAATCTTGAAAGGCAAAAAATCCGACTCCAACGTGATTAAAAGCAAAATCCACGATTACCTTTATTCCATTCTCATGAAGGACTTTTACTAAATCTATAAATTCAGCATTAGAGCCAAAATGCGGATCTATCTTAAAATAATCATAAGCTTCGTATTTATGATTGGAAGCTGCCTGTACGAGTGGATTGAAATAGATGATCGTTATACCTAAATCTTTTAGATAATCAATTTTATTGTGCACCCCTTGCAAATCACCACCATAAAATAAGTAATGTTTATTCTCATCTTTTTCAAGAGATTCAGTATTATTCCAGTCATCAATAAATCTGAACTTCCCTTCTCTTGCACCAGGAACTAATTTGTTCTTTTTTTGGTAATACCACTCAGAAAAGTCAGGATTAATCTTGTCATCACCATTACAAAATCTATCAACAAAAATTTGGTAAAAGATTCCATCTTTAACCCAATCTGGTGTTTCAAACTCAGTTGCTTTGTGTATAATTTGTTCAGGTTTTTCACCAACATATATTACAGAATTGCGATTCCCAAATTTATCAAGGGCAAATTCTTCGGCAGATTCATCAACGATCCAATTGCCATCTACTACAAACTTGTATTTGTATCGTCCCTCTTCCAATTCTAATTTTATCTTATATATTCCATTTTTTTCAGTTAATTTAAATTCTTCAGCAAACCAATTATTGAAATCTCCAGCAAGATAAACTTTATGCTTACTACCCGTTAGCGGATTATATATAAACTCCTGCATCAATTCTCCTCAATCTGAAAATGAAAAGAAATTAAGCTGATAATCGGTCAATAAATTTTCATGCATTGACACAAATTATTTACTAGCAAAATTAACATCATTGTCTATGGAGGAATTTTGAACAAAAAAATAAATTTTAAGAATTTCTATGTAAAACCAAAATTACCTGAAAATTTAGCACCATTGAGTGAATTAACAGAAAACTTATGGTCAACATGGAACCCAGATGCGTACAAACTATTTAGCAGAATAGATCCAATCTTATTCAGAAAATTTAATCATAATCCGGTAAAATTAATTCAAAAAGTTCCTGCTGAGAAATTCCAAAAACTTTCAAAGGAAAGTGGCTTTATTAATGAGCTAAATCGTGTTTATAAACAATTTATTTCTTATAAGAATTATACAGGATATTATCAGGAAAACGGTGAAAGAAAAGAATTCGATGATGACTTTAAAATAGCCTATTTTTCAATGGAATTTGGTTTGCATGAATCACTTCCGATCTATTCAGGTGGTTTAGGAATTTTATCTGGAGACCATTTAAAAGCTGCATCAGACATGGGCTTGCCATTAACAGGTTTTGGACTCCTCTACAGATACGGATATTTTAGCCAGAAGATTGATCTGAATGGTAAACAAACTGAAATTTACGATGAAAATGAATGGTATTCTAAACCGATTAGGAAGATTACAAATAAAAACGGTGAAGATCTTGTCATTAAAATTAGAATTTGTGGTGAAATAATATATTTAAAAGTTTGGGAAATTCAAGTTGGAAATATTTCTCTATATTTGCTAGATACAGATATAACTCGGAACAAAATCCAAAATAGACGAATCACTGACCATCTATATGTTTCAGACCGTAAAATGCGTTTATTACAAGAAATTGTATTAGCTTTTGGTTCTCTCAAACTGATTGAAGAACTTGGAATGCAACCAACAGTCTACCATCTAAATGAAGGACATTCAGCATTTTTGATAATTAAACGGTTAAATGATCTTATGAATTCAAAGGGTTTTTCGTTTGATATGGCTAGAGAATTCATTCGTCTCAGTACGATTTTTACAACTCATACTCCAGTTCCAGCCGGGAATGAAGCATTTGATTTAACACTTGTACAAAAATATCTAGAAGAAGATATTAAAGCACTCAACATGAGCTTTGAACAATTTGCCGATTTAGCAAAAACAAGTACGGGTACTGATTTCTCTTTATCTGTATTAGCAATCCAATTTGCTAAACATATAAATGGTGTTTCCAAACTTCACAGTATTGTTTCCAAAGAGATGTGGCATCCGATCTATCCGAATATTTACGAAGATGAAATGCCAATCGATGCTATCACGAACGGAGTTCACATCCATACTTGGATCAGCAGGCAAATGTCCAGGCTTTTTGATAGATACATTGGCGCTGATCACGAACATAGTGCTGATGAAGAAAATGTTTGGAAAAACATTCTCTTTATTCCAGATATTGAAATATGGGAAGCTCATCAACAACGTAAAGAACAGATGATCACATTTATTAAAAATAGAAAACATGAAAGTTTAATTTATAAAAGTACTGAAATTTCTAAAGGGGAAAAGATCCAGAATGCTCTCTCTCCAAATAAATTGATTATTGGTTTTGCCAGGAGATTTGCATCCTACAAACGAGCTAACCTGATCTTGAAAGATAAAGAAAGATTATTACGAATGATCCAAGATCCCGATAGACCGATCCAGTTTGTTTTTGCTGGTAAAGCTCATCCAGCAGACGATTTGGGAAAGTCTATGATTAAAGAGTTAATAGATTTTGCCAAAGAAAATCAGGTCGAGGACAGCTTCATATTTGTAGAAGATTATAATATGAATGTTGCCCGTCATATTGTGCAGGGAGTGGATGTTTGGTTGAATAATCCAATTAAACCGAAAGAAGCCAGTGGGACTTCCGGCATGAAAGCCGGAATGAACGGTGTATTAAATTTAAGTGTATTAGATGGATGGTGGCCGGAATGTTATAATCCCGAAAATGGCTGGTCGATAACAGCCGGTTCGGAACAGATAGATGCTGAGATAAGAGATCAGCTTGATGCAAACGAGATTTATGACATTATGGAGAACGAGATTGCACCAACTTACTACAACCGCGATAAAAATAGAATTCCAGTACAATGGATAAAAATGATGAAACATTCTATCTATGATGTTGGTAGAGGATTCAACATGCATAGAATGTTGAGGGAATATCTAGATAAATTCTATTTACCAATATCAAAAGATGTGAAAAAAATATCCAGCAATAATTATCAATATCTTAAGCATCTCATGGAGATAAAATCTAAACTGCAAAAAAACTGGCAGAAGGTCAAATTTGTTAATGGAGAAACAAATATTCAGGATTTTGAAACAATAAGTTGTGGTGATGAGATTGAAGTAAATACTGAGATTAATCTTGATGGATTAGATAAAGATCTACTAAAAGTTGAAATGTTCATTATCAATGACGATAATATTTTTAATGTCTATGAATTAAATATGATTAAACAAGAAAAGGATGTTGCTACATATAGTGGGAAATTCATCGTTAAAGGTTCTGGTAAACAAAGCTACAATCTACGAATTCGTCCCAGCCAAGTTGATATAATAGAATTTTTTAGCTATGTGATATGGTATTACTAAACTAAAATGAAAACCGAAAAAACTAGAATAATGAAAGATAAAATTGGAATTCCACTTTTACAAAAAACCAAAGTTCAATATCAAATTCAAACCAAGAATATAAACAAAGAAGGAAGGCTTTATTTTGACGATCAAATAGAACTTCGTAATTTCACCCAAAAATTAAATGAAGGAAAAGATCTGATTTACAACAGTAGTAAAGCTGCTACTGCTGGTGAATTGAATGCCGTACAGATTATAACCAGCCTTACGAGAAAAATTATTAACCGATATTCGACTGAATTAAATAAGAACGTTACGGAAAAAGCAGATCAATTTCTAACCGATGAAATTGGAGAGCATAAAGTAGAAAATCTAGTGAAAAGCTTTAAAGCAGAATTTGTCACTTCTTTGGAAACTGAAAATCTCAACGAGTTACTTTTGATCTGGATGATAAATCAAAATAAAGCTTTTGGGAAATACGTAACATTGTTTAATGATGATGTATTAAAAACTGAAAGTAATTATCCTGTTCATTTTGAGCTTCTTAAAGAATTCTTTAAAGTGCAGATTCCTGTTTATAAGAATTTCGATCTCATCAGTTTTCTTTTGCAACCAATGATCCAATTTCCTAATTCGATTTTTGATCAATTGAATTTTATTAAGAATCATTGGAAAGATTTGATTGATGATGAGTTATTTCTATTACTACAGGGAATTGATCTCTTAAAAGAAGAAAATAAAATCCATTTCACTGGACCTGGACCTGCTCAAATACATCAGTTTGATGATGAAGAGTATGAGAATTTTACTGAGGATAAAGATTGGATGCCGCATCTGGTACTGCTTGCGAAAAGTACATACGTCTGGTTAGAACAGCTTAGTAAGAAGTATAAAGTTGAAGTATCACGTCTTGATCAAATCCCGCAAGAAGAGTTACAATTGCAGGCAAGTCGAGGAATTACTGGAATCTGGTTAATTGGTATCTGGCAGCGAAGTGAAGCTTCCAAAAGGTTGAAAGAAATCAATGGTGATCTTGATGCAATTGCATCAGCTTATTCTTTAGATGATTACCGCATTGCCGATGATCTTGGTGGTGATGTTGCTTTGGAAGAATTGAAAAGAAAAGCTGCCGGTGTTGGAATTCGAATTGGATGCGACATGGTTCCCAATCATACAGGTATAGATTCAAACTGGCTGGTTAACCATCCTGAATGGTTCATACAGCTTGATCAACCTCCATTTCCAAATTACTCATTCAATGGTGAAAACCTTTCAATGAAAAACGAAATTCAGGTAAGGATAGAAGATCACTATTATGAGAAGACAGATGCTGCTGTGGTTTTCCAATTCATTAAAGATGGAAATATTCGTTATATTTATCATGGAAATGATGGTACCAGCACGCCCTGGAATGATACTGCACAACTTAATTATTTACTGCCTGAAGTTAGAAAAGCAGTCAGTGATACTATAATTGCAATAGCTCGAAAATTTCCTATAATCAGATTTGATGCAGCAATGACCCTGGCAAAAAAACATATTCAAAGATTATGGTTTCCTCAACCAGGCGCTGGTGGAGATATCGCAACTCGTAGTGAATTTGGCATGACAAAGCATGAATTTGATAAAATTTTCCCCAAGGAATTCTGGCGAGAGGTAGTTGATAGAGCGGCATTAGAAGCACCTGATACACTTTTTCTGGCAGAAGCTTTTTGGATGATGGAAGGATACTTTGTGCGTACTCTTGGCATGCATCGCGTTTACAATAGTGCTTTCATGAATATGCTGAAAGCAGAAGAGAATGCCAAATATAGGAAATCAATTTTTAACATTCTAGAATTTAATCCACAAATTTTAAAACGGTTTGTCAATTTTATGAGTAACCCGGATGAAGATACAGCAATAGCACAATTTGGAAGAGATGATAAATATTTTGGTGTATGCTTGCTCATGAGCACAATGCCGGGATTACCGATGTATGCTCATGGACAGATAGAAGGTTTTACCGAACGCTATGGTATGGAATTTAAAAAGGCAAAATGGCAAGAGAACGAAGATGAAGGATTGATAGAACGGCATAATCGTGAAATTTTCCCACTGCTAAATAGAAGATATCTTTTCTCTGACGTAGAAAATTTCATACTTTTTGATTTTATTACAAACGATAATGATGTTAATGAAAATGTGTTTGCTTACACAAACAGGTTTGAAGATCAATCTTCTTTGGTAGTTTACAACAACAAATTTCAGGAGACTTCCGGTTGGATAAATTGGGCTAATATCCCAAAACAGGAAGAGGATAAAACCGTTTGGACAAGAAAAAATCTGGGCTCTGCCTGGGAATTACACAATGATCCTGGTTATTTTGTAATTATCAAAGATGAGATCTCGGATTTAGAGTTTATCCGTAATTCCAGAGAAGTTCATGAAAAGGGTTTATTCCAAAATTTGCCTGCCTTTAAGTATGCAGTTTATCTAAATATTTACGAAATTAAAGACAATGCTGAAAAACACTATTCCAGGTTGGCAGAATATCTTCAAGGTGGTGGAACTGAAAACATTCAGTATGCTCTAAAACGACTTGAATTACTTCCACTTTTATCAAACTTTAACTCTTACTACGATTGGAATGTTCTGACTCAGTTGATGCAAATAACAACTCGGCAAGAGTTAAATTCATTCAGTGCTGAATTAAAAAGCAGGATTGAAGATTTTCTGCAAATTCTGAAAAACTGGGTCAAATCAGATAATGATATTTCAGAAATTTCACAACTGATTATAGAAGATCTTTCTTTATATTGTAAGCAACAGAAGGATTTTGCATTATCGGATAAAGAAAATTTATTTTGCATTTCATGGATCTTGATGCGACACTTAGGTAGATTAAAATCTAAAAAAAACTATGCATTAATAAGTTTCGAGTGGTTGGATGAACTTTTCTTTGGTGACGAGATGAAACATCTTTCTAAAATTGATATCAATATCAATTTATTAAAAATAGGGATTCAATTCCAAAATTTGTGGAAACTGGAAAATTCTGTTGAACTGTCACTAAAAAAAGTATTAGAATCATCAGAAGTTAAACAATTTCTGATGATCAACGAATATGATAAAAAGCTCTGGTTTAACCAGGAAGCATTTGATGAGTTGTTCGATACCCTTGAAATTGTGAATTTGATTTCTATTGGTAAGAAAATCACAAAAAAGAAAAATTTTAAAAGCCTAATTGATAAAATTCGTAAAGCAGCTGAAAGTTCAGAATATCAAGTAGAGGAATTAATTGAAAATATCTTGGAGGTTTAGGTGGTAGATAGTACTGTTTCAGATGACAATAAACAAATGTATAAAGATATTTCTACGGAATACCAGAAGATTGTGAGAACATCTAATAAACCCAAGATCCTCATTTGCACTCCAGAAGTCACTGAACTTCCTGAAGGAATGGGAAATGCTGCCAATCTTGTCTCTGCCAAAGGTGGTGGATTGGGAGATATCTCTGCCGGACTTATCCGAAATCTGAATGAGAATAATGATTATGATCTGCATATTGCTTTACCAAAATACGACAGCAAGATCAAACATGTTGCCGACATAACCAACCGTCAAATTGACAGGTTAGCAGTAGTCCTCAGCGGGAGAGGAATTCATCTTGTAAATGATAGTGCATTTTCTTATATAAATACCCCTTACGAAGATGATTCAATTCACAGTCCAGCTCGTAGATCATTGGCATATCAAAGACATGTGATCAATCTTCTATTGGATCATATCCAGCCGGACATCGTGCATTGTAATGATTGGATGACTGGTTTGATCCCTGCAGCAGCAAGGTCAAAAGGGATAAAATCCCTGTTTACTCTTCATAATATTTTTACAGAAAAACAAACAATGATGAATATTGAATTGAGTGGAATCCGTCCTATGGATTTTGTTGAATGGTTGTACTTTGAAGAATTTCCGGATAATATGAAAGAAAATTGGGAAAAGCATTTTAAAACAAATAAAGTAGATTTTACGGCAAGTGCCATTTTTGCCTCCGATCATTTTAATACAGTAAGTAAATCTTTCTTGGACGAATTATACAAAAATGTCTTTCCTGATATTGTTTCCACGCCAATTTATGAAGTGATCAAACAGAAATATGAAGAAGGCAGGGCAAGCGGAATTTTAAATGCTCCAAATGATACTATAAATTCCAAGGTAATGCCTGGCATCATCAATTATAACAAACACACAATGAAAGAAAACAAGTCTAAAAATAAGGAACTTTTTCAGATTAAATTGGGTTTACCCCTTGAACCTCATACCCCACTTTTCTTCTGGCCTAACCGACTTTATTACCAAAAAGGACCTGATCTTCTTATTAATAATCTGGATTACTTCTTCTCTAAATACAAAATGCAGATAGCTTTTGTGGCAAATGGTGACTCTAAATTAGAAAGAAAACTGGAAAAATTGCAGAAGAAAAATAATAATATCCGTTTTGTTAATTTTGAAGAAAAACTTAGTAATTTAGGAAAAGCTGCAGCGGATTTCATCTTGATGCCTTCCAGGTATGAACCTTGCGGATTACCTCAAATGGAAGTACTTCGTTTCGGTACATTACCGATTGTTCGTTCTACAGGCGGATTAAAAGATTCTATTACTCACCTGGATGTTGAGAATAATGCAGGCAATGGATTTGTATTTAAAATCGCGGATAAAGCAGGATTAGAATTTGGTATCAAAGAAGCACTGAAATTTTATGAATTACCTCATGATAAACGAATCAAACAAATGCAGAGAATTATGAGTGAATCAAAGAGAAAATTTAATCTACAAAATACAGCAGAGAAATATCTGCAGATCTATGAAAAATTGATCAAAGAAAAACAGGATGGAAAATAGTCAATTTGATTTGTATGGAAGAAAAAGGAATTTTTCTTATCTGAGAATCTCAAAACAAGTAACTGATGTTATCTATAAATTATTATCTGTTTGATTGAAGCGTAAGAGCTTTGATCTTCTCAGCGAGCTGATTGGAGAGTTGTTCTTTTATTACACGCCATTGCCAATTCCCTTCTATAGTTCCAGGTGAATTAAATCTAGCTTTATTATCAAGATCCAGAAAATCCTGCATTGGAGCAATGGCAACATCCGTTCTGCTTTCCCAAGCCAGTTTTATCAGTTTAAAACTAATATCCTTACCATCGTACTTCATATATTCATTCATGAAATTCTTTGGTTCATCCGGTAGATTATCGTACCAACTTCTCGTGATCTCATTATCGTGAGTTCCAGTGTAAACTACGCAGTTCTCAGTAAAATTGTGAGGTAGAAAATCACTTTTCATCCCATCATAAAAAGCAAATTGCAAAACCTTCATTCCTGGAAAACCAAAATCATCCCGCAGTTTTCTTACATCATCTGTGAGAAGCCCTAGATCTTCTGCAATTATAGGTAGATCAGGGAACTCTTCTTTTAGTTTTTGAAAGAGCTGACGTCCCTTTGCTTTCTGCCAACTACCAAGTTCAGCAGTATCATTACCAAAGGGAACTGCCCAATAATTTTCAAAACCAATAAAATGATCAATTCTCAAAATATCGTACAGTTTGAAGGCAGATGTGAATCGTAATTTCCACCATTCAAAATCGGTATCTTCGCAATAATCCCAGTCATAAACAGGATTACCCCATAATTGTCCGGTTGGACTAAATCCGTCTGGTGGAACACCAGCCACGAAGGTTGGATTCATATCTTCATCGAATAAAAATAATTTAGGATTCGACCAGGCATCAGCACTGTCTGCCGCGACATAGATCGGCATATCACCGATGATCTGAACTCCACGCGAGTTGGCATAAGATCGTAACTTCTGCCATTGCTGGAAGAAGATGAATTGGAGAAATTTCTGGAATTCAATTTCATTTTTTAATAATTTTTTAAATTCAAGAAGTGCATTTTCTTCTCGCAGTTTAAGAGGAGTTTCCCATCTGTTCCAGGCAATATTGTTAAAATGGTTTTTCAATGCCATAAACAAAGAGAAATCTTCTAGCCAGTAACTCTCTTCTTTAACGAATTTATGGTAATCATCTGTTTCAGAAAATGTCGTGAAAGCTTGTCGCATAACCTTGTATTTGAATTCAATTACCTTGTCGTACTCAACTTCTTTGTCATCAAAGTTAATATCATCTGTTTCTTTTGTGAATTCATCAATATCAATTAAGAGCGGATTTCCGGCAAATGCTGAGTATGATGAGTAAGGTGAATTTCCGTAACCTGTGGGACTCAGTGGACAGATCTGCCAGAGTTTCTGACCTGATTTATTTAGAAAATCAACAAATTCAAATGCATCTTTTCCTAAACATCCAATACCATATTTTCCTGGTAAAGAGACGATGTGCAACAATATTCCAGAAGAGCGTTTTATCATATTATCCCTCGAAATTTAATTTCATAGATTACCCAGAATTGGGTAGTTTAATTGTCAAATTAAAAAGCAGTAAAATAATTGTATCACAACTAAAAATGAATTTTCTACCTTCGATCACGATTTTGTATTCAATGAACCATAATA
>JAVCCD010000208.1 GCA_030765665.1 Candidatus Tenebribacter mawsonii
ATTTCTTGTTCTTTAGCAAATGCACAAACCAGTTCAGACGCCCTATCCTTAAAAGAAAAAGTCGGATTTTGAGAATCATCTTTAAGTAATATCTTAAAATTACTTTTTGATCCCTTCTTGAAATTGGATATTGAATCAGATGAAATTTCATAAAGAGGTGTTTTACCAACCTTAAGCCAGGATAGACTACGCTCGGAATCAATTGGTAAAAGTTCCCGATACTCTTTTGCTTTTAATTTATCGAAAAGTTTATGCCATTTTGCTAAATTTTTGATCTTTCCATAATGATATAAAGTTTTTAAAACTCCTTTAGGAGGGATATCGGGTGTGTTTTCTTTCTCACAAGAGGGGCAGAGGTATGTAACTTCATCTTGTTCATATTTTGTACCGCAAGTTGTGCATTCAAAATAGTATTTGTTTTCTTGTTTCATTATTTACTCCAATTTTAAAATATTCTATTTATTCTTAATTGCATTCAGGATTTTTTCAGGTGTTAATGGAACCGAACGAATTCTTACACCTACAGCATTATAAATAGCATTTGCAATAGCGGCAAGTGGTGTGTCAATTCCAATTTCACCCACAGATTTTGCCCCGTAAGGACCTGCAGGGTCGTAACTTTCTGCAAATTCTACAGTGATCTTTTTTACATCTTTTCTAGTTGGAATTTTGTATTTCATAAAGTTATTTGTCAGCATTTTACCATCTTTAGAGTAAATTACATCTTCATACATTGCCATTCCAATACCTTGCAGGATTCCACCTTCAACTTGGATTTTTGCCAGATTTGGGTTAATAGTAGTTCCACAATCAACTACAGCAACATAATCCAGGATATCAATTTTTCCAGTTTCTATATCAAGCTCAATTTCTACAAAACCAGCCATAAATGGAGGTGGAGATTTTGGACTTGTATTAGATCCTGAAGCTATTAGTTGTTTCATGTCAGCACCAAATTTATAATACAAGCCTTCAGATAGTTCTTTTAATGTGATCGATTCGTTACTATCCTTAATTTTGAATGTGCAATCTTCAAAAATTACATCATCTTTATGAACTACATGCAGAGCTCTAGCGGCTTCTTCAATGAGTTTTGCTCTCATATTTAAGCCTGCTTTTCTGGCAGCATTACCCGAGACAAATGTTGTGCTGGATGCGTATGCACCAACATCATAAGGTGTTGTATCTGTATCAGAAGATGTTATTACTATTCTATCAACTGGAACACCAATAGCTTCCGCTGCTATCTGTGAAAGAACTGTGTCGCTTCCTGTCCCTAAGTCTGTAGCTCCTACCAGCAAATTGAAAAATCCATCGTCATTTAATTTTAAAACAGCTGCACCCATATCCAGGAGTGGAATCCCAGAACCTTGCATTGCAATTGCGGTTCCTACACTTCTTATCTTATTTGGAGTAATTTGCTTAGAAGGATATTTCTTATTCCATTTTATTAATTTTCTTCCTCGCTCAATGCAGTAATCTAATTTACAGCTTTCCATAACTTGAGCAATGCCTTCTCCACCTTCTCCCATTACACTAAAAACTGGTGAAGATTCACCCTCACCGATACAGTTTTTTAACCTCAATTCTACGGGATCCATTTTTAATTTAGCAGCTAACTCACACATTGCAGATTCAACAGCGAAATTAGCTTGAATTGCTCCATAACCACGATAAGCTCCGGCAGAACATTTATTTGTGTAAACTACTTTACCTTCAAAGCGAAGAGCTTCAGCTTTATTGTACATAGGAAGAAGTTTAGAACCGGCAACCATAAATGTCGTGAGTGAATGTTCTCCATAAGCTCCGGTATTAGAAAGAATGTGCATGTCAAATGCATGGAGATTTCCGTCTTTATCGGCTCCTAATTGGATATCAATTCTCATCTGATGACGTGTAAAAGTACTTTCATTCACCTCTTTCCTTGTGTAAAAACACTTGGATGGTTTACCCGTTTTTAACGTTACAATTGCTGTAAAAAGATCATTATGAACTTGCTGTTTAGCACCAAATCCACCACCAATTCTTGGTTTAATAACTCTAATATCACGCAGAGGTTTTCCTAAAGCTTCACCAATAATACGGCGCGTGTGATATGGATTTTGTGTAGAAGTGATAATGTTTAATCTCTCTTGCACATCAATATAGGCAGTTGAGGTGTGTGGCTCCATTGCTGTTTGCTGTTGAGCGTGAGTGTAATATCTTTCACTTACTACATAATCGCATTCAGATAAAGTTTTTTCAACATCTCCCACTATCATCGTATCCATGTAACTACAAGCAATATTGTTTTTTGCGTCTAATCCTAATGGGAACATAGAGTAAATTTCTTTCTCAGGATGAATTACAGACTTATTACCTTCGGCTTTCTCAAAATCAAGAACAGGTTCAAGCACCTCATAATCCACTTCAATGAGTTTAATTGCATCATCAACTACTTTTTCTGTTGTTCCTGCTACAATTGCAACTTCATCACCTACATAACGCACATAATTATCTAAGATGAATTTATCTTTTGGAGATGGCTCTGGATAACCTTGACCAGCTCTAGTGATTGGAATACGCGGAACATCTTTGTAAGTAAGAATACACTCAATTCCTTCAATTTTTAAAGCCTTCTTTGTATCAATTGTTTTTATCTTTGCAAATGCATATGGGCTTCTAAGTAATTTAATTATCAGTGCACTATCAACTGCAAGATCATCTGTGTAAGCAGAGGCTCCTTTTAATAAACCTCTTCCGTCTACTTTTGGGATTGAATGGTTAACTTCTTTAAATTTCATCATTTCACCCCCATATATTTTTTTATACCACGGAGTTGTCCCTCATAACCACTGCAACGACAGAGATTTCCTGTAAGATAATGATTAATTTTTTCTACGGTTGGATTCTTCAATTCTTTTTTCATGGCATAAGTTGTGAGAACCAATGAAGGTCCACAATACCCACATTGATCGGCACCTTCGCTAACAATCAAGTCAACTATTTCGTCAGCCTGTTTACCCAAACCTTCCACGGTTGTAATTTTAACATCTTTTGCTCTTGCAGCTAGGAATTGACAAGAGAGAGTTGGCTTCCCATCAATTAGTACAGAACAAACACCACAAGTTCCTGTATCACAGCCTTTTTTTACACTTTTAAATCCAATCTTTCTAAGAATATCTAAAAGAGATTCATCTCCATCAATATTTGTATTATAAAATTTATTATTAATATTTAATTTAAGTTTCATTTTAGAACCTCCTGCAGAGCACGTTTTACAAGAACCGGTGCGATCATTTTTCTATATTTACCTTCTGCTCTTAAATCTTTTCCAAACTTAAATTCTTCTGCAATTAAATTGGCTGCTTCTTCAATTTTATTCTTATCGGAATTAATTAACTGAGCAGCTTTAATTGATAATGTTGCTATAGCAGGACGAGTTCCAACAGCAATCCTAATTTTGTCAAAATTGGAAACTGCTACAGATAAGATCGTAAAATCTGAGCTGGAATTTCGCATCATTTTATATGAGCATTTACCTTTGTTTTTCTTGATAATAATTTTTTTTAGGATGTCACGCTTGATTTTCCAATTTGAAATAAATTCACTAAAAGGTACAAGACCATTTTCTTCAAATTCAAGTTCGCAATCCAGAACAAGTAAGGCTGTAATGATCTCTGTGAATCCTAGCCTGCCAAAAATTGCTCCACCGATCGTGGCATTATTTCTGAATTGAACGCCTATAAGGTTTTCGAGTGACTTTGGTACTAGTTTCCCAAAATATTTGTTTATAATTGGGTCAGTCTCTAAAGTTCTAAGTGAAGTGTAAGCTCCAATTTCAATTTGATCACCTACTTCTTTAATATACTTCAAGCCAAGAGCTGAGAGATCAATTCCTGTTGAATAATTTTTATCAGATATCCGTAAGAAAGTAGTACCACCAAGAATTACTGATTTTGGATCTTTCTTAAGTATTTCTAACGCTGTCTTTAAATTTTTGGGTTGTACGAATTTGTCAAACCTCATAAGACCTCCTAACTGGAATTACATCTCCATCAGCTCTTTCGAACTGACGGAGAATCATTTTTTATTCATACTTTTTATTCAGTCCTGTCTTATTGTTAAATTCTGTGATTTTTTCATCCCATTCATTTACTTTTCCGAACTGATCTTTCCAATAGTTTTCATCATACCATTGTGCATCAAGTTCTTCTACTGTTTTGCCTTGCTGTTCGATCCAAGTGAAGTATTTCAAGTTATGCATACGTTTCTTTTCATAATAGTTCATTTCGATCATATTATCGACTCCGATGTCCATAAGATCGCGATAATAAACAACTGCAGCATCTTCGTGAGTAAATTCTCCACGGTTTTCAAGTTCTTCTTTCATTCTGGAATTGTACATTTCCATTGAATCTGTTGCTACGGTAAATAATACTTTGTCTTCTGTCATTTCGTAGTATTTAGCCATTTTGATCGCACCCATAATATTGGCGATTGATGAAATTCCAAGTAGATCTAATTTATCGATAATATCTTGAGAAACGCCTTTTTCAAGGAGATATTTATGCCCGGTTTCAGAATTGAATAATCTCATGATATCGATATTTGGCTGGTCATCAATAGCAGCGACCATATCCATATTTTTAATATTATGTATCCACGGCACATGTTTGTCTCCGATACCTTCGATTCTATGGGCACCATAGCCATTACGAAGTAAAGTTGGGCATTGGAGAGCTTCACCTGCACAAACCTTAAAAGTTGGATAAACTTCACGAAGATATTCTGCACTGCCAAGTGTTCCAGCAGAGCCTTGAGTTAGGAATAAACCGGCGAATTTGTCATTTTCATTTTTCTCTTGATTGAACACTTCTTCCATTGCCGGACCTGTAACAGCGTAATGCCAAACAGC
>JAVCCD010000055.1 GCA_030765665.1 Candidatus Tenebribacter mawsonii
ATTGCAGACTCCCGCTCAAAGCTTCAATTTACCGTATTGCTTTGCTTCTGCCAGCACTGCTATTGGGGATCGTTCCTTCTATTATTGCTTTGATTTTTGGAAAGAGTTGGCTTCTAATTTATGGTACACTTTTTACAATCTTAGCTGGTGGAGATCTTTTCTCGTACGCAAGTTGAACTTGCGGACGCAATTGGGTTGATAAGTTCAACTTATCAACCAGAAGAAAAATATATCGTATCATAATTGTCATCCTGCTTGCCAATTCGTAGCTTTGCGAAAACTGAAGCGAAATCTTATTGATCTCGACTCGAAAGATCCGTCGAGTCGAAGTAAATTTAATCTTGTTTCTTCTTTAAATTATCTAAAACTCCCAACGACATTAAGACTCCAATCGCTGCAAATATAACCCCAAGTGTTGTTAACGTAATAGCAATGATACTAACCTTTCCTATTAAAAATTGTCCTATAATACTCAAAGTAAGCCCTATTGCCGTAAATTTTAGTGCATTCAATTTATTGATTTTCATTATCATTATTTATCCTTATAGAAAATTTAAAAGCATATCTCTTTCTGGCAAGAATTATGTATTTGACATCATAAATGTAATTTAGCTGTATAGTTTTTTGAATATTGAAAATTCATTTCAGCAACATAGTAATTAAGGAGTAGAAATAGTTTTGAATACACTTAATAAATTGATGCATGAAGTAACAATAAAAGCGTATGAGAATGCCGAAGATTGGATGAAAAGTGATGTTTCAGTATCATCTCAATTGCGTGATGGAATTCAAGCTGCAAGAGAATTTTTTACTAAAATTGATTCTCGTATACAAGATGAGAATTCTTTATTAAATCTTATGCAACAGCAATTAGAAAAAGTATTAAGTTATTATCGGCAATTACCAGGTGATCTAGGACAGTGGGAATGTTCTGCCTTAAATATCATCAGTAGAGATATACAGAACCGTATCAATAAACTCAACTAGAACGATATAGTTTACTAGTCTTAATAAAATATTACATTATTTACAAGCGTGTAACCGCCGGCAAAAGAAGAAAAATATAATTTGAAAAATTGATCTCTTCTTCATATTAAATCCACCTTTAATACTTAATAAATTTGATTCTTTCATATAATGCATAAACACCTAAACTATAAATAGGTTACAAAAAATTAAGACAAAAACCATTTTTAAGATTCTAATATTTATTCGACATAAATTCTAATTGTAGTTGGAGGCTTATTGTCTTCCTCTATTTCCATATTAAATAGATCTCCCACTTCACCACTGGAAACCATATCCATTATCTCCGTCCAATTAATTGAAGAGAAATCAAAATTACTGCTTTCCAGGTGAGCATCAAAATTGGCATTTTTGGGAATGAACTTCATTCCGATCTGAGCTAATTTTACTGGAATTGAAAGATTCAGCTTGGGTTTTTCACTTCCTTCCTGAGTGATAAGAATATGCAATTTTCTTCCAATCTTTGAACTTGCAGGTTTCGGATTCAAAGCTTCTAAAAGTTTGGCAGCTTCTTCAGCTGTGATCTTACCTTCAGCTACCAAATTTATTATTCTTTTTTTCTCTTCCATTATTTTCCTTCCATTGCTGTAATCAACATCTCTGCTTCTTCGGCTGTAATCTTTCCATCTGCTAACATTTGTAGAATTTTTAACCTACTTCTCTCATCAACTTTGGTTTGTTCATTTTCTGTTAGATCACGGCCTTTAACCCTTTCATGAACTTCCTTAACAACTTTAGAAATACCTTCATTTATTTTTTCTTCTGCCTGCTCTTTGAATTCATCGCTTGAAATTTTATCAATTACGTCCTTCATTTTTACTTGTACTTCACTCATGATTCCACTTACATCCGGTATCTCAATATTCTTAACTGCTTCCCGTGCAGATTCCAGACCTTTCTTCACCGTTTCAGAATACTCATCAGGAACATTCTTTAATGATTTATCAATTATATCGCTTACAAAACTAAAATCAAAGTTTTTTTTAGACCTTGCTGTATCTACCAGGCGAATTGTTCCATATTCATTTTCAGCCATTATCTTCACTGTACCTGCACCTCTAACCATATTCAAATTCTTTTCATCACCAATGTTAAGCCCTTCATTCAGTCCATCATAATCACCTTTCAAACCCACATAAAACTTACCTAATTTGTTTTTTGCTGCAATTTTGTAAGGGATATTTTCAGGAATAACAAGGTGAATTCCACCCATTTGATTTTTGAAATTAAATTTCCCTTTTTCAACATCTTGGAATTCATAATAAATACTGCCATTCTCACAAGTGATTGTTGATGAATCAAAACCGGCTGAAAGGATCTTGATCGAACTGTTTTCTGTGATGAGGGTTAGATCACCATGACAACTTCCAAGTTTCACAGGACTATTTTCAGTTTTTACCTTTATTTTCCCAGTACAATTTTTCATTGATAAAGGTCCATTCTCAAAAGTGAGATTCACATCACCCAGATTCTTTTCTATCTTCACTGGTCCATTCTCAGATTGGATCTGAAGATCACCAGCATTATCATTAATGAAAATCGGACCATTTTCATTCTGAATTTGATGTGAACCAATTAGGTTGCATATTTTTATATGAGCGTTTTCTGTTTCTGCATTAACTGCTGCTTTCTTGGGAACCAGTACATTAATTTTGATATTACGTACTTCATCAATTTCATTTGTTTTAATAGTGAGTATATTTTGCTTTTCATCATACTCACAATTAATAATTTCTTTTAGATTTTCATCTGTCCATTCTTCTTGTTTTACTTTTGCATTTATTTCAATATGAGCTTTACAATCATCAGTTCCATTAATACTCACACCATAATTTTCAGAAGCAAAATCTAAATTCAATTCTTCTTTTACTTCATATTCATAATTTAATTCTAACTGTTTCATTTTCATCCCCTTTTCTTCAATTTAGAAAGTGCTTCTTCCACTGTAAGATTACCTTTTTCTATTTCATTAAGAATTTCATCAGATCTAACATTTGTAACTTTCTGCTCTTTTGAGCACAATACACTAATTATCTCCGCCAATTTATTCTTAACTGTTGGATAAGAGATATTCAAAGCTTTTTCTACTTCCTTAATATTACCACTACAGCATAGGAACGTTTTTGCAAATTCCTGCTGCACTGGCGTTAATAATGAGAGATCTCCAATTCCAAATTTCCCTTTTATACTTGTTTCACAACTTGGGCAATGATACTCAACTATTTCCAGGTTAGAATTGCATACCGGACACTGTTTTAATCTTTTATTCATTTTTTCCTCCTGACCTGAGAGATGATTTATTTTCATTATTAATAATGTCAATCTTAATATTAATATTTTTAATTCTAATATTAACATTTTCAATATTTTGATTAATATTATTAATCTTTAACTCTTTTCTAAATAAGTCACTTTCATAATATTGAAATTCCACATTGATATCTGAAAAAAAACTAATATATTCTCTTATCACTACAAATTAATTTTGTAATTGACTCTTAAGATTTAGATTTATAGATTCGATTTTGAATTGATGCAATAATATATAGGAAGGTAATAATAATGAAAGTTAGTTTTACTACGATCACCGTAAGAGATTTAGAAAAATCAGTTAAATTCTA
The DNA here is from genome assembly GCA_030765665.1 of Candidatus Tenebribacter mawsonii. GTDB lineage: Bacteria > Cloacimonadota > Cloacimonadia > Cloacimonadales > TCS61 > Tenebribacter > Tenebribacter mawsonii. The sequence goes on from JAVCCD010000055.1 coordinate 3,648, forward strand.
TACAGAAATTATAAAGCTTAAAGAAATAAGACGTTTTAGCCCTCAGAAGGGAATTAATATTGTATTTTTAGAAGATGAGGAAAATGGTAGAATTGAATTAATTGAATATGAACAAAAAAAGGTGAAAGAGGCTTCTGACTGGGATTCAAAAGTATCAATAGGTTTTTCAGTTGATAGCATTGAGGATTGCATTAAGATGCTCGAAGAGAATGATATTAAAATAATTCGAGGTCCAATCCATACTCCTGATGGACAAAAATTCCTTTTCATTAGTGACCCTAATGATGTAGAAATTGAATTAATTCAAGGTTTCAGTCTATAAAGTGTAGCGTAGCACTTATATTGTGAATCAAGAAATTGAGAATTGTGATTAATTCTTACAAAAAACTAATTTTTGTAATCCTTATATTTTTAAGCATAAGCATCATAATTGCATCTGAATCTAACATTTTATTAGAAATTCCGCATAATTTCTTTAAAGGAATTTTAGAAGCTAATTATAAAGAGACTCCTTTTGATGAGTTTTTACCTGTAAACAGCGTTGCCATTCCACAACCTCACTATCCTAATAAAAAGGAACATCCTTCATTACTTTTTAAAAGTGAAGACATTCATATAATTAAATCAAGATTTGCACGAGAACCATACCGAAGCTGGGGAGAAAATATAATTGATCGGGCACTTACATATAATTATGATCTATCTTCACCACTATTATATGAACTTAAAAGAAGTGAAGCTGCTAAATCAAATGCATTTGCCTATTTTCTAACTTCCGATAATGATTTTTTGGAAACTGCAAAAGTTGCCCTATTGAATATTGGAGATACATTTCCTCCTACAACTCCAGAAGGGCAGGAATCGCAAGTTGGTTGGGGAGATTGGTTGAGAGCCGCACAGTCACTCAGGAATTTTGCAGTTGCGTATGATCTGATCTATTGGGAATTTAATGAAGATGAGCGGGGAAATATTGAAACACAATTGATCAAACAAGTTAAGCAGCACCACCGAAATTTCAGAAAATTCCCAAACAACTTCAGCAGAAATGAAATCGCTTCAGGGATTGGAATTCCCCAAAATAATCATATTATTGAAATCGCTACAGGAGTTGCAACTGTTGCCTTGGTAGTAGACGACAAACGAGCTGAGCGATATTTTGAGGATGCAATCAATGAAGTTCAACATGGACTCGCTATGATAGAAGTGGATGGGTCATATCGTGAAGGAGCGTATTATGGGAGATACATTGCATCAATAATATTTCCATTTGCACATTATTTGAATAATTCAACCGAAACAAATATTTTCAAAGTACATCGCTTGAAAAAGTTTATTCGCTGGTTGATTGATATTGAAAAACCGGATGGTAGTGTTCCACTTTTTGATGATGCCTTCAATCAATCATTTCTTTTTCAGCCATTAGGTTCCGGTTTAACCGAATATGAAAATGAACTTATTTTTTTATATGAAGAACACGAAGAGAATTACAATAAATTTGATCTGAAATATATAGATATTTTTTGCAGTTTTGATGAAAGAACATTCCCTTTAAAACCAGACTATGATCCTGCAATTTTTTTCCCAGATGGTGGTATGTCAATATTTAGAGGTGAAGATAATCTTTACGCCTTTCTGATCGGTGAACCAGGCAGAAAAAACGATACACATCATGACCACTATGAACCAGGAGCATTCACTTTATCCGTATTTAACAAAGATTTTCTTATAGACTGCGGATATGGCATACGTGGTGTGAATGACTTGAACAGAAGCTGGTACACTTCTGCTCAAGCTCATAATATTCCATTAGTAAATGGACTCGGACCAGATCTGAATCCTGTTTGGGGGGACGATTTAACAAGTGAAATGTGTGATTTTTTCGGTTCAGAACAATTTTCGGTTTCAACAGTTAAATCAAATTATAGAGGAGCCGATCTTACTCGCTCAGTCTGGTTTGCAAATCAAAGATATTTCATTGTAGTTGATGAATTTGAATCTAATAAAAGAAAGAGATATTCAATCCCATGGCACGGACTGGGAAATTTTACAATAGATTATGTAACAAGTGCAAAGTGGAAACAAGACAATTTTAGTCTTGATGTTGAATTCGTTTCTACGGATGACAGTTCTTTGCTATTTACAACAAAAACCGGATTACACACAAATCGGGTGTTTAATAATGAGCATCAAATTCTGGAAGCAAAATTGCCACCTAGTAAAGACAATAAATTCATCTCCATATTTATCCCAAATCAAATTGGAGAGAATCAAATTCAAGCAACCCAAATTGAAGTATTTTCAAACGGATATGTAAATGCTAGAGTAATTAATGAACAAGCTAATAATTGGGAAGACTATATAATATTAGCTGATTCTGTATGGCAATGCGGGAATGTAAAGAGTGATGCTGAAATTGCTGTCATCCACAAAAATGATTTTGAAGAGATTGAATATTTTTCTGCCAAGAATGTAACCTTTTTCGAAATTGATAACAATGAGATTTTTCGAGCTGATAAACCAATTAATATCACTTTGAATCTGGTTGATACAAGCTGGTTTGGCTACCTTGATTCCAAAAGTGAAGCTTCTACTTTTATCCAGTTTTTCCCAAACCTTGATCAAGGATTCATCACATTCAATAATAGAATAGTTGAATTTGATTCGATTGAACCTGAATGTATAATTGCAACATCAGCCAGTGGAATTTTTGATTTCACTCCTTCCCAAAACAGGATCTATTCTACAGAAAAATACAAACCATACTATCCAATGTTGAAATATTTGGATCACTCACATGATCCTCAAACTGAACTTAGTGATATGAATCACTTTGAAAAGATCCAGCTGCGAAACGAGATCACAACCCTCACAGGAGAAGCTGCCATTAGTTTAGCTGATTCCATAATGAATTATCCCCTAAAAAACCTTTACGGTATCACGGCCGGCATTATCAATAGTGCTTGGAATGCTGAGGAAAGCTTCATAGTCAACTTGCCGCAATCTTTCAAGTTAGAACGAGATATTGCCGGGAAAAAAGTATCCTATTTTGAAGAAGGACGCATCACTGACAAAGGTTTATCAACTAATTTTCATAGATTAGAAATCGAGAACACACTCTATTTACAGCAGGAAAATTATTTTAAGGATCATAATTTCACTTCTGCTGAATTGAATTATCAGCAATATCATTTATATGCCGATAGAGAAAAATATTATAATGATGTTGATTATCAAATTACTGCGGATAGATTTTTTAGAGATGGAAGAATTGGCATACAGCATAGCAAGGAAGAACAGAATAAAAGCAGAAATGGGATCAATCTGATTTATAATTCATGGAACAGCAGTGCAATCTGGAATCAGGTTGAAAGTAATGATAACTACCATTTTTCTTTATGCAAAAACGGAAGCAGATTTAATGGTATCCTTATTGGAGATTTTAATGAGGAAAATGAATTGCAGAATTTCTCATTTACAAATTCCATCTTGATATCCAAGAATTTTCTCTTCAACTCCAGATTTAACAAATTAGATTTTAGCAATGAAGAAACTGGATGGTATAGTTCCAATATTTATTATTATTTTAGAAACATCTCAGGTTCAATGGCAGCTTATAAAACCTATTCTCAAAAGCACAAATTCAATTGGCAGATAAAGTACAATTTTAAGAAGATAAAATTTATACATCTCGGAGAATTCCAAGATATCTTATGCGGAGATTTCGAAGTGAGATACAAAGGAAGAAAGTTTTCTATTAATAATATTCTGCATAAATTGGAAACCAACCAATTCAAGATCGCTTACAATTCCAAAAATAGTTGGTCTGTGAATACCGGATTTGAGTTAAATTTGAATAGCTATAAAATGAACAAGCTCTCTGGAGGTTTGCATTTTAACTATGTTGTTAATACAGGATTAGATCTTACTCATGACCTGTTTGATGAAGATGAATGGTTAGGGATCTGTTGGGTTATAAACAGCAAATTATTTAAAAATGAATTTATTAATGTTTATACTAATACTTTCTTCAATGATGAGATGGATTTAACATATTATGAAATTATAATTAGCCAGATAGGACAAAATTATTCTCCTGGAATTAAGATAAAAAAAGACACTCGTGGTTTTGTTACAGGTGAAGGTTATGTCAGTTGGGAATTCTAAACTCAACTTTTTTACCAATTGACAGATAGCTTTTAGTTTTACAAATTTGATTTTGCTTAAACTAAATTGCTATAAGGATAAAAATTTAGAATAATTATTGAATTTGGCCCACATGACAAAAAGAGTACAATAACTCCTACAAAAAAGTTATTGTGTACATTTAAATTGGCGCAGCGTATATATGTTACAGCCAATACTAGTAATTGAGGATATTATGAAAAAAGTTTTAATTATCTCTTTTGTAATTTTAATGAGTTTTTCCATTCATTGCCAAAATGTAAACTATGTAGAACTATTGAATACAATCCCAACAGGATTCCATCTTACGGACTCTTTATTTAATAAATACTTAGGCAATGATGGTATCTTAAATAAATTTAAAGTAACAAATTATCAAAGATATGAAATAAAAAATAAATTCATAAATAAGGACAACAATGTTATTACTTTACTCATCTATGAATCTCAAAGCGTAGGAAATAGAGCTTTTTTGATTTCTTTTTCTAAAGAGGGAAAAATTATTGATGAAAAAAGAATAATGAATGCCTTTGATGGTGATGATTTGACAAAACCTTTTTTTGGTTATACATATTCTTTAAAGGGCAAACAAGTAAAAATAAAATATTGTAAAACTAATCCATCAAAAAATTATTCTAACATGTGGGTCGAAAATGATAGTATTTGGTTTGCTTTTATCAATATTAACGACACAGGATATTTCTTTGAATTTAGTAAAGAAGGATATTCGAATAAAGTACGTTTATTCCCTGAAGTCTCGGATGAATTGCTTTTAAAATCAGATTTAATTAATTTGACGATAGATGAATTAGTAATAATGAGAAATGAGATTTTCGCAATAAAAGGATATATTTTTAAAACAAATCGTTTCATATCATACTTTGCTGTACAAGAATGGTATAATCCAAAATTCGAAAATGTAGGGAATAAATTATCTGAAATTGAAAAAGAAAATATTAAATTAATCAAAGATGTTGAACAGACTTTGACTGAAAATGAAAAAGGAAACAATAAATTGCTTAGAGGTTTGTGGTTTTGACGAAACTGCCCATAACAAAATAAGAGTTTCCCTGCTTTCCCATGCATGGAAACTCTGTTGACTAAGCTCGACATGTTTTTTTTCTTATTGAGGATTGCTTTGGTTTGGTTTTATGAAACAGATTTCATTTTGTATAAGATCAGAG
>JAVCCD010000330.1 GCA_030765665.1 Candidatus Tenebribacter mawsonii
GAAACTCCTAAAGAAAAGGATACTGAAGAGAAGTAAAGATGAAGGAACTTATTGAATTCATCGTTAAAGCTTTAGTAGATGATCCAAGTGCTATCGAAGTAGAAGAGGTTGAAGCTGAAAAAACCACTACATTCAAACTTCGTTCTGCTAAAAATGATATTGGAAAAGTGATCGGAAAACGTGGACGAACAGCAAGTGCAATTCGTACAATAATGACAGCTGTATCTGCAAGACAAGGGAAAAAAGCTGTTTTAGAAATATTAGAATAGATGTTAATTTCTGACCTGGTTGCAATAGGTAAACTGGGAAAGCTTATTGATGAGAATGGCTTCATTCCTTTTAAACCCGGTAAAAATTTCCACCCAGATTTATTAGAAAATATTTTTTTGGTCTTTAAAAATAATAGTGTGAGATATGTGACAGTAGAAGAAGTACAAAGTAACTACCGGATAAAAATTGATGATATTAAAATTGCCCAAGCTGCTACAGATGAAGGCAATGTGAAAGTGATGCTTCCAATAAGTGAAGTTGAATCTTTTATCAAAACTCTTGATATTGATGATCATGTTGGAAAAGAAATTATTTTCAATTCTGATGTGATAGGAAAAGTTGTTGAAATATTAAACAATTCAGCTTATGACCTTTTGGTCTGTGAATTGAATAATAAGCAAGAATTGATGATACCATTACTGGATAAATTCATTCTTGAGATCAACGATGAAAGCATAACAGCTTGTTGTATTGAAGGATTGATGGAAATATGAAGATTGACGTACTAACTCTGTTCCCGCAAATGTTTGAAAATTTCATCAAGGAAAGCATGGTCGGGATAGCAATTAAACAAAATGCAATTTCTGTGGAATTAACAAATATTCGCGATTTCGCTTTTAATAAACATCACAAAGTAGACGATTATCCATACGGTGGCGGTTCGGGGATGGTAATGACACCTGAACCACTTTTTGAAGCTATTACGAAAATTAAAGGGAATCGGAATATTCCAGTGATATACTTTACTCCACAGGGTAAATTACTAAATCAATCAACTGTAAATAAATTCAGCCAGATTGATGAGATGATAATTGTTTGCGGACATTATAAAGAGATCGATCAGCGTATTCGCGATACTCTTATTACTGATGAATTTTCGATTGGAGATTATGTACTTTCCGGTGGCGAAATTCCCGCTATGGTAATGATAGATGCAGTGGCACGTTTGCAGGATGGAGTAATGGGAAGCATAGATTCAGCGCTATCCGATTCGCATCAGGATGGTATTTTAGGTTGTCCTCATTATACCCGTCCACCAGAATTTAAGGGTCACAAGGTTCCTGAAATTCTTTTATCCGGGAATCATAAAAATATTGAAAAATGGCGCGAGCAAAAGTCATTGGAAATAACAAAGAAGAATCGCCCTGACCTATTAGAGGATTGATGCAGACTAATATTTATCTTGGGCTCGTTCATCATCCGGTTTATAATAAACACAATGATGTGGTAACAACATCTATAACCAATCTAGACATTCATGATATTGCCCGTAGTTGTAAAACATTCGGCTTAAAAAAGTTCTTTGTTATCACTCCGTTAGAAACGCAGAAACTTCTTCTCAACAGAATTTTAATATTCTGGAAAAGTAATATTGCAAAAGAATACAATAGTGATAGAGTTCAAGCTCTATCTCTTATAGAATATGCGGTCGATATTGAAACCGTAGTTAAACAAATAAGTTTACAGGAAGACGATTGTCTTGTAGTATCCACAACAGCAGCAAGGTTAAAACAGCAGATCAGTATTTATGATCTGAAGAAGTCAAGCAGTCCTGTTCTGCTTCTTTTTGGAACCGGCAACGGACTTACCAAAGAGATCCATGAACAAGCAGACCATGTTTTAAAACCTATTGAAGGAGAGGGAAATTATAATCACCTTTCCGTGAGAAGTGCAGTTGCTATTGTGTTAGACAGACTATCTTCCGAAAAATAAAGGAGGAAAAATGGACATTCTAAACGAAGTTGGAAAAGAACAGATTAGAACTGACCTGCCTGAATTTAGAGTTGGTGATACTATTAAAGTTCACTACAAGATCAAGGAAGGTTCAAAAGTAAGAATACAGGTGTTTCAGGGAATCGTGATCCAGAGAAGAGGAGCACTGATCTCCAAGACATTCACTGTAAGAAAAATAAGTAATGGAGTTGGTGTTGAAAGAATCTTTCCACTAAACTCACCCAATATCGACAAGATCGATGTTGTAAGATTTGGTCGTGTGCGCAGAGCTAAACTCTTCTACCTTAGAGAAGCTAAAGGTAAAGCTGCACGTGTAAAAGAAAAGAGAAGATATTAAATTTTTCAAAACAATATGTAAGGGAGTTCGATTTTTCGAACTCCCTTTTTTTGTGCTTAACCTTTAAAGGATTTCCTTCTTTTTTTCTTTGGAATGAATCCCCTAAAGGTTTCTTTCAATATATCTCCAACCTTAAGATTGCTAACTACAAGAAGTTTTGTGAGAAGCGATCTCTTTGTTATCCTTTAGTTAGAAAATGAGATTGCCACGAAAGAATTTTTTCAAAAGAAACCTCGCAATGACAATACCTAATTATACAGAACTCTTTTTTCTGAAATATTAAGTAAAAATTATACCCTAAGTATTTTAAAAACTTTACAAAAAAGTAAAATTAGTAAA
>JAVCCD010000096.1 GCA_030765665.1 Candidatus Tenebribacter mawsonii
ATGTAACCAAAGATGTAGCTCCTTCACTTATCATTCTCACCGATCCGGAGGAATTTAAAAAAGCATTCAAAATTGAACTAAAAGATGATAACTTCAAGTACACCCGTTCGAATCTGAAGAAATATGTAAAAGAATTTATTAAAAAATATTACGGAGAACTGCACGAAGGAATTCCTGAAATTATTGAGGATGAACATGAAAAACTGATCATCGAATCCAATGTAGATCGAAATATCGTTGCAGCAATCATACACAATAACTCCAAACTATCCATAGAAGATTCTTATCGGATTGCCTGTATAATTTTATCTGATAAGGATAAGGGAAGAAATTTCTTTTCAGAAGTTCTTAAATATGTCTCCGCTTTTGATTCTCTTCCACGTGAATTTGAATTTACCGGAGATTTGAAATATGAGCTGGTGGTTAGTGCCAGCAATTATGCTCAACTTAAACGTCACCGCTTGATGACGTTGCTATCACAGGATTATGACCCCAGTTTGGGAATTACAATTCCATCCTCTATTAAAGCTATTAATGCTGAAGATGAATTGTTGGAAATTTGCCGTAGAAGTGAAGAACTTTATAGTGAATTCTTGCCGAAATACGGAAAAGCTGCTGAATATTGTTTAACAAATGCTCATCGCCGAAGAGTGTTAGTTGCTGCAAATCCTCGAGAACTATATCATTTTTCCCGCTTACGTGAAGACGAACATGCCCAGTGGGACATCAAAGAAACTGCAGGTAGAATGATGAAACTGGCAAAACAAGTTGCCCCACATTCATTTATTCTTTCGGGTGGTAAAGATAAGTTTGAGAAGTTGAGGAAAAAGTAAATAACAATATTTTCAAGCAGTATAACATTTCTATAATTTACATAAATTTTCATTTACAACACAATGTACTTAATATTTATCTTATTTGGGAGAATTGATAATGGATGAAACTGAAATCATGACCACAAATGAAGAGATAGCAAATGCGGTATTACATGGAGTAGGTTTAGGCTTATCAATTGCCGTGCTTGTTGCTTTAGTCATATTAGGTCGGATTCATGGGAATATTTTGTATATAGTGAGTTTTAGTGTTTACGGTTCTACATTAATAATACTGTATCTCTCATCTACACTTTATCACAGTTTTCCACATGGGAAAGTAAAAGACATATTCGAAATATTTGATCATTCCGCCATTTATCTGCTTATTGCTGGCACATATACACCCATTTCCTTGATTGCAATAAAAGGTGGTTTTGGTTGGACAATGTTTGGTATTATCTGGGGTATAGCGATATGCGGGATTTTATTTAAGGTATTCTGGATTAAAAAATTTGTTGTATTATCAACATTTTTTTATATAATTATGGGCTGTTTTATAATAATAGCTATTAAGCCAATATTTTATAGCATGAATACAACCAGCATTGCTTTTCTTTTTATCGGAGGTGCTTCCTATATACTTGGAACAACATTTTTTCTATGGAGAAGAATAAAGTATCATCATGCAATCTGGCATCTTTTTGTCTTGGGTGGAAGTACATGCCATTTTTTTACCATGTTTTTTATGATATCAAAATAGATTTCTAACTTTTTAACGATTAAAAAGAAGAATATAACATGTAGCATCACACCCGAAAAGATGGATATGCCAGCTACAAAAATCATATACGAGTTATCAAACTTTCTTCGATATTTCTGCTTCTTTCCATACTAATGGACCGTGAGGATACAACTCTTCACGATGTTGAAATGATATAATATCTGGTTTTACTATAACACCTGCATTAATATTCATAGCTTGTCGAATGGTCTCATTTTGCTGCCAACTATCATATCCTGCCAACACGGTCGGCAAATGAACGATGAGAGCAGCTGAGATAGATCGTGATGCACTTTCCCATAAATAGCTTGGTGTATGATCCACAGCGTAGTAATCTAACTTACCTACTTTAAACATAGGATTTTTAAATGAGGTAGGTTTGGCAAAATAGAATCCCATACCTTCGTCGCAACTTACGTCGATAATCAAGCAGCCCGGTTTGAGACTAGATATTTCATCTTCAGTAACGAATTGAATTGGATGTTTTGGTCTCTGGAAAGTACCATTCACAATGATTTCAGCTTGACTGATCAGATCAGCCAATGGTTGTTCACTTCCATCATGCTCTACCACCAACATGCGCGGTTCACCTTCATTGCCTTCCCTTATGCGTACATAATGACAATCAAGCACATCCTCCCGAACTTCGTGGTCGGGACGTTGAATGCAAATTGTGATATCTCTAAAACCACGAGCTTTTAGAGCGTAGATTGCGCCACGGCTTACCGCACCAAAACTAAAAATGACCACTTTGCGCTGGTTACCGTAGTGTCCGTCTATCCCTTTCAAATGCAGGGCATGTAATACTGCACAATAACCAGCCATTTCGTTATTTTTATAAAAAGTGTGTCGTCCAATATTTCCTTTAGGTCCCCAGACAAACATATCTTCAAAAGCAATAAGTGTCTGCTTGCGATCGATCGCAGCTTGAGTGTGAGATCTTTGTTGTACACAATGCGGATAACCCCAGAGGATGCCGCCCTCCTTTAGTTCTTCGAAATCCGCTAAGACTGGTTTAGCAAGGATTACATTTCCAATATCGGCTAGTATTTCATGGCGTGTGGCAACGCCGCCAGATTGATCTGCCATCTTTGAATCGCTAATGCCAAAGGGTGCTCCATAACCCTCTTCAAATATTAACTGACTTCGAATTTGTTCCGAAAGGCGCATCAAGTGTTCTGGATGGATTGGAATTCGATTCTCGTCCTCTTTTCTGGATGTACCAATGACACCAAATTTTAGAATATTCATATAGTTCCCCTTTATCTAGCATACACATACAATTGTGATCATTAAGAAGTGTCTACTAAAAAATAAGTTAATTGTTTTATACGATCATGTCATCTATTCATAAAACTATATTCCAAATCGAATTAAATGCACGCTGATTAAAAACTATGGTTTAAGTTAAAAGTACTTAAGCTTATAGAATATTAGAGTAAATCAATGGTAAAATTAACTGTGTTAGAAGAGCATTTGTAATTCTAGGGTTGATCCCAAATCCTTAAATCTTTTGACATTCAGCATTCTTTTATCTTCTTTGTATTATGTTTGTAAGTTAGATGAAAAAAGGAGCATCAAAATTGAATAAAACTTTAATAATATTGATAAGTATCATAATTTTAATGAGTTGTGTGTCATCGAATAGTATTACCAAAGATAAAAATAATGAATCATTTTCGTTTAAGGGATTGGAACTTGCTCCGGAAGTTTTTGTGCCACCGTTGCAATTTATAGAAGCAAGTGATAATACAAAATTAGCATATAGGGAATATATTCCAGATCAAATAGATACCATCCTGATATTTTATCATGGTGGAGGTGCTTACAACAAAGCTGGATATCAGTTTATCGGAGACGGACTCAGTAAACATTTTAATTGTCTTGTAGTTACACCGGATATTAGAGGTCACGGTGATTCTGGTGGAGCCAGGGGAGATACTCCAAGCGTGGAGCAGGTTTTTGAAGATATCGGATTATTGATTCGTCTTATAAAAACAAAGTATCCACAAAAAGAACTTTTTCTGGGTGGACATTCTTCAGGTGGAGGATTAGTACTGAATTATTCCAGTTATAAGAAACGTGAGAATACAAGCGGATATTTGTTTCTGTCACCCCAACTTGGATTTCGTTCTGAAACAGAAATAAAAAATAATCCCAACCCTTTTGCTACAGTTAAAACAGAACTTTTTATTAGCAATGCTATGACAGGATCTGATGGTAATACAAAAGCAGTATTTTTTAACTATTCTGATGAAGTATTACAAACAACTAAAAATATTGCGGCAATCACTGTTAATATGGCAAATGCCATAACTCCTTCATCTCCAATAATTCAGATTAGAAAGTTAGATCTACCAACAGCAGTTTGGATAGGGGAAAAGGACGAAATATTTAATGTAGAAAAAGTAGTGTCCTTATTCAAAAAAAATAATCCCAAATCATATACAAAAATTATAGAAAACGAGAAGCATCTTTCAATCTTGGTGAATGCTACCGATTATATGGGAACCTGGTTACAAGAAACAGTGTTAGAAAAGTAATGTCGTAATCAAAATTAAAGGAAGTTAAAAGGAAAATTATTTGATTTTCTTTGTTAACCATATATAAATTAATAAGTGTCTTTTATTGAAGTGAATGTGGTGCTGAATCTGGCAAAGCAAGTTTCCCAATATTCATTTTTTAATCTCCATTTTAAACATCGAAAAATCTGATAATTCCAGGATAAGCATTTTGTTTAATAATTGTGGCTTACCAAATAAATTGTTAATAATTTCCTGAACCATCAGAGACCCAATAGACAGAACATTCTGCGGTATAATGGGCACAGCAACAGGAATATGTACTCCTGGATAAATATCTTTTAGAGTTTGGGTTTTCTCTGGCTTAATAGTTGTGATCTGTCCAAAATCATTTTGCACTCCACCGTGTACTAAAAAATTATTAGGTTTTAGCAGATTTTCCAATTTGAATCGTGCTGAAAAATTATCCAGGCAATCGGCTATTCCATTAAAATGGGGAAGAG
>JAVCCD010000008.1 GCA_030765665.1 Candidatus Tenebribacter mawsonii
CTAAAACATCATCGTCTATTCTTGAACCATTTACTCAGATGATCATAAACCTCAATATCCGATTGCGGAATAAAGGTTCGAGCAGGAACCGTATCTTTAAAATATTGACCATATCTTTTTGTGAGAATTCTGTTATCCAGCACCAACACAACACCACGATCAGTTTTATGACGGATCAATCTACCAAATCCTTGTCGATATTTCAAGAGAGCATTAGGCAGCATATAGTGCATAAAACTGTTCTTTCCTTCAGCTTCCAATTTTTCCAGATACGCTTCTACTATCGGCTCGGAAGGAACCATGAAGGGTAGTTTATAAAGTATAAGCAATTGTAGAGATTCACCCGGCACGTCGACCCCTTCCCAAAATGAGTTAGTTCCAAAAAGAACTGAATTTCTATTTTTTTGGAACTCTTTTAACATTGCTGAACGTCCCAGTCCCTTACCTTGCGTGAGCAACAGAATATCTTTACTGTACATTTCATCATTCAATGTATCATAGGCTTCATTAAGATTTTTGTATGATGTATAAAGTACCATTGTTCCAGCTTTTGTTATTTCAACTGCATTCCTGATTATTTCTATACTCTGTGAAGAGAAAAATTTATCTTTTGGATCAGGCAAAAATCCAGCCACCAGAACCATGGTTTGCTTTTGATAATCGAAGGGAGATTGTACAACCAATTCACGAACAAAACCTTCTTCCAGAAGATTCAAGCCCATCCTGTTTGCAAAGTATTTGAAATTATTTCTGATTGCTATTGTTGCGGAGGTGAAAACTGCTGAATCTACCAAGGAATAAAGTTTATCATTGAAGATTTGATCTACGTTTAAAGGACAATAAACTAAAACACCGGAAGGATATTTTTTATCACTGGCTTGGAAAGATTCCATCCAGAAAGCATAATCTTTTAGCTCCGGATTATGCATTGTGGAAAGCATGTTGTGATATTCTGAGATCATATTCACAATGCTATCAAGCGACTCTTTATGTTTATCATATTCTATGAATCTTTGTTTATTCACATCACCGAAAATATTCTTTATTTTCATAAAACTACGGGAGAATTCTTGCCAAAAGATTATGATCTTTTCCAGGTCTTCTGTAAGAAAAGTATGATTTTCCAGATTGGTTATCCGTAACTTTCCATAACTACCTTTTTCGGTAACCACGTCACCAACTTTTTTAAAGAATTCAGCAAAAATATCTTTTTTATCATCAATCAGTTTTTCCGTTTCTTCAATTCTTAAGAGCAATTCTTTTTTAGAAGGAAAATCACTTTTCACTGCATCAGTTCTTAATCTTACTAGAATTCCACTCTGGAATTTATTATAATCTGAATGCAATTGATTGAAAAAATTATTAAAATCAGGATAGGAAAGACTGATACCCAGTTCGGCTGGAGCAAGATGCGGCAAATTGTGAGCTTCATCAATTATAAGATTATCAAATTCACCAAGTACTGCATTTTCACTTTGCATATTTGCCAGGAGCAAATGATGGTTTATAATAACAAGGTTCGATTCTTCTGCTTTTCCTCGAATATCCATTAAAAAACAACTTTTATAATGAGGACACCTTTTCTTACGGCAAAGAAAACTATCGGATGAAACCTTCTTCCAAACTCTTCTATCTCTATTTACATTGAACGAGTTGTTTTCAGAAATATCTCCGGTTTTTGTAAACTCCTTCCAGACAATTAGATTTAGATAGGGATTCACTTCTTCCGATGAGATCATTTTATCTAGGTCAAGAGCTGTTTCCAGCCATCTCTTCTCACAGATATAATTTCCTCTACCCTTTAATAGTGTTGCCTTAAATGGAATGTTGATACAGTCTTTAACAACAGGTAAATCTTTATAGAATAGCTGTTCCTGAAGATTTTTTGTATTCGTGGAGATTATTACTTTCTTATTCTCTTGATGTGTATATTTAATTGATGGGATTAAATATGCCAAAGATTTTCCAACGCCGGTTCCTGCTTCAACTAATAGGAATTCTTTCTGTTCAAAATTATCCAGAACTGCACTTGCCATATCTATCTGACCTTCGCGAAGCTCATATTTATCGAAGTGCTTACTAAAAACACCATCTTTACCAAAAATTGTTTCTATCGAAAGTTCTCCCACTTTACCAGGTTTATGTTCAATATAATTTCTGTTATGAAAATCGATACCCGATTTTTGTTTTGTGAGAAGAGCAGTTTGCTTCTGATGCGATACTATTTTTTCTAAAAATCTTGATAATCCAACCAGTTTTAATTGAATACCAGAAACTTCAAATATCCTGTGGTTAATTCTCATTGGAATATTCTTCAGGATAAAATCTATGAGTTTTAATAAGATATTACCTGTTGCTATTGCGTCAAATATTGCACGGTGAGCATTGGAAAGATCGATCTTAAAATACTCTGCCACTGTTCCCAATTTATGATTTAAAATGAATGGCAAATAAATTCTGGCAAGATCGAGAGTATCAAGAGTTTGGTTAGATATTTTTGGTAAAACTTTCTCTTTGAGTTTTGCATTTAGAAACCCAATATCAAATGAGGTGTTATGACAAACCACAACATCATCTTCAATAAACTCGATAAGTGATGTAAGAGCATTGATAAGATTTTCTCCAGAAGCCAATTGTTCATCGGTAATATTTGTAAGTCTTTTTATAAATTTTGGAACTTTTCTCTGCGGTTTTATGAAAATTGAGAAACGATCTTTTTCTTTTCCTTTATCAAAACGAACCGCTCCGATCTCAATTATCTCATTTTCAATAAAATCAAAACCTGTTGTTTCAATATCAAGTGCAACAAAGCTAAATTGATCTTTCATGAACCATCCTAATAAAATTTGTTATAGTTAATAATAATATAATTATTTTCTTATTCCATAACGCTGCATTTTTTTTATGAGACCCTGCCTGCTTAAACTAAGAGCTTTTGCAGCTTTCGTCTGATTATCTTCATACTCATCAAGAGCTCTTAAAATCATCTCTTTTTCTAATTTTTCAACTGCATCTTTCATTGACCTGTTCTCTAATAACTGAACTGTTTCTGTATGTTGTTTAAAGTGGAAAATATCTTCAGAAAGATCTGATGATTTTATTGAAGACTCAACTTCGGAAAGTGTGACAGCTCTTTCGATCTCATTTTCTAACTGTCTGATATTTCCCGGCCAGCTATAATTCATAAGACATTTCATAGCTTCTTCTGTAATGCCATTAACTTTTTTATCGATCTTCTGACAATATTTATCTAAAAAATGAACAGCTAAAAGTGGAATATCTGATGTTCTCTCTTGTAGAGAAGGCACATCAACTTTTATCACATTAAGTCTGTAAAAGAGGTCTAGCCTGAAATCTCCACTTTCTACCTTATCTTTTAAGGAAACATTTGTAGCGCATATCACCCGTACATCTACTGTATGTGTTTGTGTAGAACCGACCCTTTTTATCTCTCCTTCTTGTAAAAACCTGAGGAGTTTTACCTGAGTTGAAAGGCTAATATCAGCTATCTCATCCAAGAAGAAAGTTCCTCCATCGGCTACTTCAAAGAGCCCTTTTTTATCGTGTGTCGCACCAGTAAATGATCCCTTAACATGACCGAACAATTCACTTTCCAATAACGTTTCTGGTAATGCACCACAGTATTGAGCTACGAATTTTTTATTTCGTCTGTTGCTATTATAATGAATGGCTCTGGCAATGAGCTCCTTCCCAGTCCCACTTGGTCCTTCCAATAGAACAGAAGTTGGAGTATTCTTAATTTTCTCTATCATGCGGAAGATTTCTTGAATTTTCTTACTCTTACCAATTATATTTGCAAAAGTACTTGTGGAAGCTAATTCTTCACGAATACTATCGTGAGATCTCTGCAGATTTTCAAATGAAATATTCTCTACAATTACAACTATCTGATTACAAAGAGCGCTAATTAAATTGAACATCCTCTCAGTAAAATAGTGCGATCCGTGTTTAGTGAAGAGACAAACAACACCTTTTTTATCATTTCTTACAATAAGCGGAAACAGGATTATGTTATTAAATTCAGGTGCGAAATGAGGTTGTTTATAATTTTGACTGGATCCTTCTACAAATGCATCGTCAATTAATTTCATAAACTTTTGCAAGTCCTCATCACCACTGCTTAATCCTTTTAAAATCACATAATCCCATGAATCCTTTACCATTTTATTATTATATAGAGTAAATACACCACCTTCAGCATCGGCAAAATCTACTAATTTATCTAGTGCGGTTTCTATGAGAGAATCAAAATCTGTTATCCCGTTCAATTCTTGAGTAATTTCGTAAAATTTATTTAAAAGAGTTTCTTGTACTTTTGATTCTTTGAGCTCAGCAGAGTATTTTTTAGTAACTTTTTTTATTAGAATGTCATTTCTTTCTAATATTTTTATGGCTCCGAGACCTTTGATTAAATCGTTGTTGTCATTCAAAATCTGCAATGCTTGTTCCCAATCTTCTTCTTCTAGTAGTAAGGAAGCAAAATCATAATTAGCTTTTGCCAGTTCCACATTGCTATTTGATTTCACAAAGAATTCTATTGCATTTCTTAGAAGATCTAACGCCTTTTTTCTATCATCGGTTTCTAATAATGAGCACAGGTGAGAGCACTTGCCTAAGTAATAATCGTGCTCTATTTCAATAGCAAGTTTTTGAGCAGATTCTAAATAATAATGGGCACTTTCGTAATTCCTGGTTTCAATAAAATATGAAGCTTGATTTAGTGCACCTTCTATCATTTTATCTTTAGCACTAAGACTTTTAAAAAAATCATAACTCTCTACAAGATATACATATGCTTCCTTAAATCTGTGAAGGGAAGTAAGCACACTGCCTATGTTTCCATATAATTCCGCTTTCATATAATCATCAGAAATTCCAGGAAGAAGTTCAATACTTTTTGAATAATACTCATGTGCTAGATTATACTCTCCGCGTTTTTCATAAAGTTCACCGATATTATTATAGGATTTTATTATTCCTTCAGAAAAATTGTAATCTTGAGATTTCTTAATAGCCTGTTCATAATAATCTATCGCTTTTTCGAAATTCCCAGATTTAAAAAAAAGTGCCCCAAGATTATTTAACGCAGGAATTACATTTTTGAACATATTATACTCAAGTGATATTTCTAGTGAGTTATTAAATGCTTCTTCTGCTTTTGCATATTCTCCATTGTCCATATAAGAGACACCAATATTTAAATAGATATTTGGTATCTGCTCTCTATCATTTAATAATAATTGGATGTAAAGAGCTTCATTCAGACACTTCAGTGATTTTTTATAATCTCCCCTATCCTCATACAAGCTTCCGAGATTACTCTGAGATTTTGAAATTCCACTTAAATTACATCTTTCTTTTTCTGATTTTAAGCTCTTTTGATATAATTTTTCAGCATTTTTCATCTCACCCTGAAACATTGAGAGAACGCCAAGATTATTGTAAATTGCTGCCAAACCTTCTATATTGTTAATTTTAGAATACAGCTTTTCGGCTTCATTAAATTCGCTTTCAGCTTTTTTCCAATCATTTAAATGGTAAGCTAATCTCCCTTTCAATTTTCTGAAATCAGCTTTTATCTTCAACCTTAGATCAGAGTCTTTAATCTTATCAGCAAGTTGGGTCGCATCCTCAGCTAGCTCTATTGCCTCATCCATATTTTCGAGATCCAACAAAATGTCAGCTTTTAATAAACTTGTTTTAAGTATCAATTCAATATCATCGGGGTCTGCTGTGTATTTTTTTAGTACTTCTTGAGCAAATGCAGATGAGTTCATGGTATAAAGAACTTCAGCCAAACCATATACAACTTCACCTAATAGGATCGATTTTTCCACTGCAAGTTTAAGTGCCTTCCTAAAATTCTCTGCAGCGATATCAAGTTTTCCCAATATTCTATTTGCTCTTCCTAAATTTAATAAGATCTCAATTTTTTTTACCGGATCAGAGATCTGCTTAATGTACAGTTTATAAATCTGGATTAATGATCGATAATCGTTTAACTTTAAGAAGGATATGATACAGCTTTCGAAGTACTCAGAAGAAGTTTCTCCAAGCAAAACTGAAATCTCGTTCCTGAATTCTGGTTCTAAAGATTCAACGATTTTATGTGAATAATCATTTCGGTCTTTTTGGGGAAGATCTTCAAAATACTGTTTAATCAGGGATACCTTTTTTAAATAGTATTTTCCATCTAACTCCATTATCAATCTAATCTTTAATAGTACCTTTAGATCTTTGGTTATTGAATTTAAATTGCTCACACTCTTTATTCGTTCATCGGTAGCATCAGTATCAAGTAAAAGAATTGTAAAAAGTAGTTTTCTCTGTTTTACGTTTAGTTCATTTATGTGTTGAGAATATATCGTCTTGAGAGCTATCCTCTTTTTTAGAAATGAATCAAAATCAAAACTTTGATTTTTAGAAAGCAAGTTGTTTATTATGTAATCTATAATAGATAAATTTCCAGCTGATATATTGTAAATTATCTCACTCTCTGAACTAATTGAACCCTTATTACTGGGAAGGACACTTTGTAAAATTTGTACAATTTGTTCCTTTCCGGGAATTTCAATGTAGATCTTATTAGAAAATGGGAAAGTGTCGATCCTTGAAAAAATAATAAATTGTATATAAGGCTTTGTAGAGTATTGAATTATATATTTGATGAAATCTCGGGAATATTCATCTAGAAAAATATTCTCGTAAACTATTATGTTCTTTGGTTTCAGCAATTTCTTTTCATTAAGGTATTCTGTAATAAAATAGAAGAGGTCGTATTTATTTTCAAAATTAAATTTTTCTGATTCGGTGATGATCTTTTCATATTCTTCATCATCAATACCTGTAATTAACTGCAATATATGCTTAAAGTGATTATATTGAAAAACACGTGGAAAATAAACATCAAATTGGAGATTATCCCTTTGCATCAACTGGATAAGATTTCGAAGAATAAAAGACTTACCCGAACCCGTACTACCAATTATTTCGACTATTTTACTGCCTTTTGTTGCTAGTATATTTGTTATTTTAGTGCTTATTGTATTATTGTTTGTTACAAATTGACCCATCACATGTTCGAGCTTCTTATCCATAAAAACCTCTTTTAAATATTTAGATTCGAACTCAAAAAAGTTTATTATGAATAATCTGTCAACAATGTTTTTAGTCGTGTAAAGTAAATTTACAGTTAGTGTTATTTATAAATGATGTTTCAACTTAATATTGGTTTTAGTAAAGTTTTAATCTGCTCAGCAGTAATAAATCTCATACAATTAAAGTGTTCTAATGGACATTTATTCCCACCATGAAGGGAGCATGGCTGGCACTTTAGATCAGCTGAAAGGATCATAGCTTTTTGGTTCATTGGAGCAAAACCCAATTTAGGATGAGTAGCTCCAAAAATAGCAATTTGTTGTTTTCCTAATGCAGCAGCAATATGCATTGGTCCACTGTCATTTGAAATAACAACGTCCATCTTATTAATTGCAAATACAAGTTGTTGCAAAGTAAGACTTCCGCAAAGATCGATAACATCAGCTTTAGTTAAGGATTTTAATTTATCTGCAAGATCTCTCTCTGTTTTTGAACCGAAAATAACAAATTGGCAATTCCAATTAACCGGAATTAAATCGATGAGTTCAGCTAACTGTTCAACGGGATATTGCTTAGTCTTATGAAGAGCTCCAGGGAAGAGTCCAATTCTTTTTTTCTCTTCAGAAAAATTAATCGTATCTGGTATTTTAACATCTTTTACTGGTACTAATATTGGTGAAAACACTTCAGTTTTAATGCCAATTTTTTTTAAAGCTGTAAAATATAACTCAACTGTCGATGAGATTGTTTTATCTGTTCCTTTCTTTACAATTTGTTTTCGCAAAATGTGTTTTTTATCATATGTAACTATTCGTTTTGCTTTTATTAAACTTTTTATTATAAACGTATTGAGTTTGGAATGAAGGTCTATTGCAAGATCGAACTTAATTTTTCTGAGATTTTTTAAAAGATTATGTTTGTTTTCCCAAAAATGAATTTCATCTACACATTCGAACATCTCAACTATTGGAGAATAAACTCTTTTTGTAAGATAATGTATCTGAGCATCAGGAAATTCATTTCGTACAGCCTGCACCGCAGATTGAGTAAGAACAATATCACCCAACGAACTGAGACGAATAATTAATATTTTCATTTGCTAGGAGCAGGATTCCCCTGCTAATCCTGATTCATATCTTTGATTATTTCAGGCACTTTATTTATTGCTCCAATTATTTTATCAATACTCTTTCCACCAGCCATTGCCATATCCTGTCTACCACCACCTTTTCCATCAACCAGCTCAGCAACTTTACCAATGATTTTCCCTGCATGATATTGGTTTGTTAAATCTTTAGTTACAATTACAAGAATAGAAACTTTTCCCCCAACTTCTGCAAAAAGGACACCAATCCCAGATTTTAATTTGTCTCTTAGTTGGTCACCGATCTGACGCAACATCCCTGGATTTTGTATATTGATCTTAGCAATAATTACTTTAGTCCCATCAATATTAACAGCTTTTTGAACAAGTTGATCTAAAGTATTTCCTGCAGATTTTACCCTGATAGTTTTTAGTTGAACATGTAGTTTCTTATTTTCACTCACCATTTTATTTATTTTATCGATCACTGATGCAGCGGGAGCATTTAGCTGACGTCCAATCTCATCAATTTCATCTTCTAAGATCTTAACATATTGCTCAGCTTTTACACCGGTAATTGCCTCAATTCTACGAATTCCAGCAGCAATTGATGACTCAGATGTGATCTTAAACAAACCGATTTCTCCAGTAAATTTTAAATGTGTTCCACCACAAAATTCTTTGGAATATTCACCAATGCTGACAACTCTCACCGTCTCACCATATTTTTCACCAAACAGGGCAACAGCACCCTCTTTTTTTGCTTTTTCAATATCCATTACTTCGGTCTTCAAGGGTAAACATCTACGAATTTCTGCATTTACAGCTCTCTCGATAATATCAAGTTCATGCCTGCTGACCTGCTTGAAATGTGTAAAATCAAAACGCAGATGATCTGGATGAAGGTAGGAACCTTTCTGCTGAATATGTTCTCCCAATACCCTTTTTAGTGCTTTGTGCAAAAGGTGTGTTACTGTATGATTTCTGGCGATATCCATTCGTCTCTCAAAATCTATTTCTGCCCTGAATTCTACATTCTTTATTTCGCCTTTCTGTAATTTTCCAATGTGAATAAATTGATCGGTATCTTTTTGAACATCAGTAATAATTATCTCGCATTCATCATTAAATAATTTTCCAGTATCAGCAATTTGTCCGCCAGATTCAGCATAGAAAGGAGTTTTATCCAGCACGATTTTTACATCATTTCCTTCTAAATTGTATTTTACCATTCTACAAGTTGAAGAATTTTTTGTGTAACCCACAAATTCTGTTGGAGTATTTTCAGATAATTTTA
>JAVCCD010000067.1 GCA_030765665.1 Candidatus Tenebribacter mawsonii
TTCATAGCATTCATTTCATCGAAATTCCCAATAAAATTCTGATGAGAAATAGTGTCGGCAAGCATATGAGATGCAATGCCTAACGAATACAAATTTTCACTCTTTGTTGCATCATAAAAGATTTCTTGAGCATGTGTGCTGGAAGAAGTTGTATTAAGGAGATGCATTTTCCCATCCCTTCTTCTAGTTCGAGGACTTGTTGGGTTTCCAGGCATGAAATGGAACAATAAATAAATTCGCATTAATTGTTTTCTTGGTCGTGTAATATTTTTAGTTTGTGTCATGTAATTCTCATATATAGAACCATCCGGAAGCTTTATACTATATTGTGTTGAATTATCATCTACATATTGTGATGAATAGGCAATGACCTCGGCTTCGTTGTTATCAAAACCTGCTTCCAAAGCCAAGTACTTTGTTAGGTAATAATGAAATTCAATATTCATGATATCTCCCTCTTCATAAAAAAAATTAAATATAAATTGTAGATATAATTATCCACAGATTTATGTTTATTTGATAAACTTATGGTGTCAACTATTTAATATTTTAAAATGCTTTGATGGTTAATTTCTGTTTAGCAAGTTTCATATTTGGGATATTATCCAGCACCATACAAATAAAAAAATAATCCTAGAAAATAATATCAAATAAAAACCCCACTCATTAATGGATGGGGTTAATAATGCGATGCTACAAATTTATCTTAATCAAGAAGTTCCGGATAAAGTGGAAATTTTGAACAGAAAACACGGACTTCATCTTTTATTTTAGCTAACCTTTCTTCATCATCAACATTAGAGAAAACTTGAGAAATAAATTCTGCAATCTGTTTCATATCACTTTCTTTCATTCCTCTAGTTGTAACTGCCGGAGTCCCTAAACGTATGCCAGAAGCTACAAAAGGAGGTCTGCTGTCAAACGGAACAGTATTTTTATTTGCAGTAATACCTGCCTTATCCAGCGCTCCTTCCATTTTCTTCCCACTTGGATTGCCACTATCTTTATCACCTAAATCAATGAGCATGAGATGAGTATCTGTTCCTCCGGAAACCAAACGCAAGCCCCTTTCTCCTAAAGCTTCTGCTAGAGCCTTTGCATTTTTTATAACTTGTTCTTGGTAGTATATGAAATCATCTTGTAATGCTTCCTTAAAAGCAACAGCTTTTGCAGCTATAACATGTTCTAGTGGACCTCCTTGAATTCCAGGGAAGACTTGTTTATCAACTTCTTTTGCATATTTTTCTTTGCAGAGAATCATCCCACCACGAGGACCACGAAGAGTTTTGTGAGTTGTTGTTGTTACTATATCAGCATAGGGAACAGGATTTTCATGTTGACCGGCAGCAACTAAGCCTGCAATATGTGCCATATCAACAAATAATGTTGCACCTACCTCATCAGCAATTTCACGGAACTTTTTAAAATCTATTTTCCGAGGATATGCACTAGCACCCGCCAATATCATTTTTGGTTTATGTTCTATAGCAAGTTTTCTAATTTCTTCATAGTCAAATTGTTCAGTATCTTTATTAACTCCATATGGAATTATATTATACAAAGCACCCGAAAAACTTAGTGGATGTCCATGCGTGAGGTGTCCGCCATGTGATAACTCTAAACTAAGAACAGTATCACCAGGTTTCACTAAAGAGAAATAAGCAGCCATATTTGCTTGAGAACCAGAGTGAGGTTGCACGTTCACATGATCTGCACCATATATTTTTTTTGCACGTTCAATTGCAAGTTTTTCAACTTCATCAACCCATTCACAACCACCGTAATATCTTCCATAAAGTTCATATTTCAATTTCCCTGTTTTTTTGCTGTAACGGTATGGATAACCTTCGGCGTATTTGTTTGTTAAAACAGAACCGTTTGCCTCTAATACAGCACGAGAAACAAAATTTTCAGAAGCAATGAGTTCAAGATTTTCTGTTTGTCGTTTTAATTCGTTATTCATTGCATCAAACAGTTCGGGATCATTTTTTTTTATGAATTTCATCAACTATTTCTCCTTTTCATGAATTGTTATTTTATCTAATCTATTTTGGTGTCGACCACCTTCGAATTCTGTTTTAATCCAAACTTCAATTATTTCTTTCGCTAGATATTCTGAAATAAATCTTCCTGATAAAACCAAAATGTTAGAATTATTATGAAGTCTAGAAAGTTGAGCAAATTGTTTAGTTTGACACAAGGCAGCTCGGACTCCAGAGACTTTATTTGCTACAATACTCATTCCAATCCCGCTTCCACAGATTAAGATACCTCTTTCACATTCACCTCTAGATACAGCCACAGCAGCGTCAAATCCTGTATCAGGATAATCCATCGAATCTGAATTATTTGTACCGAAATCAACTACTTCATACTCAGTTAAATATTTTTTTATGTTCTCTTTTAGTTCAAAACCAGCATGATCGGAAGCAAGGGCTATTTTCATTTATTGATCCTCTTTTGTTCTTCCCTTCTTATCCGCCATTAAACAAGCAAAAGCAAGAGAATATAGTTTATTCTTCACTGTGTCACTCCTTGAAGAGAGAGTTGTTGGCACTTTTGTTCCCACAATGTATGTTACCATATCAGCTTGTGCAAAGTAAGTTAATGATTTATAAAATACATTTGCCACTTCAAGAAATGGAAAAACAAGACAATCCGCATTTCCTTGCACGCAACTTTTCACACCTTTGTATTTTAAACTCTCTGGATCAATCGCCAAATCAATTGACAGGGGACCATCAATATCAGCATTTTTAATTTGATCACGATCAGCCATTTTAGATATGAATGCTCCATCAACAGCGGTTGGAATTTTTGGATCTGTTTTCTCTGAGAAAGAGATAATTGCTACTTTGGGTCTTTTGACACCAATTTTTCTAGCCGTATCAATCACGTAGTTAGTCATAGCAATTTTTTGTTCAATATTTGGTCTAGGAATAAACGCGGCATCAGTAAAGATAAGTAGTTTGTGATAGTTTGGAATCTCAGCAATAGAAATATGAGATAATGTGGCATTTGGAATCATAATCCCGTTTTCTTTATTTATAATGCACTTCAACAACTTATCAGTTGAGATTAATCCTTTCATTAACACATCGCCTTTACCATTACGAACAAGTTCTATGGCTTTTTTACCAGAATTCATTTCGTCTGGTTCATGGATAATTGTGTAAATTGCTGGATCAATATCATGATCAGCGCAGACCTTTTTTATCACTTTTTTATCACCAATTAATGTGAATTCTGCAAAATTTAACTCAATTGCTCTTTTTGTAGCTAGAATTGTTGTATCATCTTGCCCATACGCAAC
Organism: Candidatus Tenebribacter mawsonii; assembly: GCA_030765665.1. Lineage (GTDB taxonomy): Bacteria > Cloacimonadota > Cloacimonadia > Cloacimonadales > TCS61 > Tenebribacter > Tenebribacter mawsonii. Next base: position 3,314 of record JAVCCD010000067.1, read on the forward strand.
CACAACTCTTTTCTTGGATTTGGTTTTTACAAGTTCGATCAAATGCTCTAACTTTTTTATTGCCATTTCTCCTCCGAATTTTTTTTTACTGAAAACAGAACTCAAGCTTCAGTGTCAAGAAATTACAGCTAATTTGATTAGAAGTATAATTTTGTGATAAAACTATTGTGAGGTAGAAAAACAAAAAAAGAGGTTACGACCGTAACCTCTTTAAGTATATATGTCAATTTACCGAGTTACTTTATGTTTTGGTGGTTTTACGAAAATAGCAAGTGCTGCTGAAATCAGACAAGCAACACCAGCGATTAAAAATGGAGTAGACCAAGCTTCAACTCCTCCACCAGACTTAATCGCAATATCTTTAAAATATCCAGCTACTTGTGGTCCAGCAATTCCTGCAACTCCGTATGCTAGAAATACCCATCCATAGTTTGGTCCTAAATTCTTTAGACCAAAGAAATCTGATGTAATTGCTGGAAAAAGTGCGAAATTCCCACCGAAATTAAATCCAATTAAACTGGCACCAATTATTAATCCAGTTTTTGATCCTCCTACTTTTATGAAAAGAAGCATCATGATTCCTTGAATAAGGAACATAAGAAAAAGAGCCATTTTTCTACCGATTTTATCAGAAGCAACTCCCCAAATAATTCGTCCTAAGCCATTGAAAATTGCATAAAAAGCCATTGCCGTTCCAGCAATTACTCCAGCTAATTCCGCATTCTGTGCAAAACCACTAGACTGCAGAGCATCAACTCCAAAAAGACGAATACAATAAATAACCATTAATCCGGCTAAAGCTGATCCAATAAACATGAACAATAGCATAAAATATTGAGGTGTTTTCAACATTTCTTTACTGGTAAATTCTAATGATTTTATAGCAGAACCTTCAGATGATTTCTTCTGTTCCCATCCCTTAGGCTTATAACCGACAGGTGGATCAACCATAACAATGCTTCCAAGAAGAACAACTAGAAAAAAAATAATCCCATAAATAATGAATACACTTTGAACACCAGGAAGTCCAAATAGGCTTGTAGTATTTAAAAGACCACCAAACCAGCTTCCAGCAAGTTTGACCCATAAAGTTGCGCCGAAGCCGAAACCTGCAACTCCAAGTCCAGCAATCATGCCTTTTTTATCAGGAAACCATTTAAGTCCAACTGCAATAGGAACTACGTAAGCGATCCCAATTCCAGCTCCACCGATAAGTCCAATGCAAATAAACTGTGCAATAAAAGAATTTCCTAAGAATCCACCTAAAACATATCCCAAACCAAGAACTGCTCCTCCCAGCATTGTTGCCTTTCGGGGTTCTTTTTTAGCCCATGGTCCAACTAAAACCATAACAAGTGCAAAAGCAGCAAGACCAGCTGAGAATACCCAAGCAGCTTGAGTTGCTGAAAATCCATAGTCACCACCATCTGCAATTGCCAAGGTAATTTTTTTTGTAAACACTGACCAGGCATAGATCGCACCTAGACAAAGTTGAATGAGTATTGCGCCTAAAACTACAAAATTTCTATTCATAATTTTTTTTTCAAACATTCTTTCTCCTTATTTACTAGAAAAAAACCGGAACTTAAAAAATACAGTTCCGGCTATATTCTATTAATTATACTTTTATTTGATTAATTTGCGATCTTGGATAAGACTTTCTACAACACTTGGATCTGCAAGTGTAGAAATATCTCCAAGGTTATCAGCACTATTTTCTGCAATTTTTCTTAAGATTCTACGCATAATCTTACCGGAACGAGTTTTTGGAAGTGCAGGAGCCCATTGAATAGCATCAGGTGCTGCTATCGGTCCGATTTCCTTGCGAACATGCATAACAAGTTCTTTCTTTAATGCATCAGTTTCTTCGATGCCTCCAACTAACGTTACATAGGCGTAAAGTCCTTGTCCTTTGATCTCATGTGGAATTGGAGTTACAGCAGCTTCTGCAACAGCATTATGACTTACTAATGCGCTTTCAACTTCGGCAGTACCAATTCTGTGACCGGACACATTAACTACATCATCGATTCTTCCCAATAACCAGTAATCACCCTCATTGTCAATTCGGCATCCATCTCCGGCAAAATAAATATCATCATACATTGTGAAATATGTGTCAATGAATCTATCGTGGTCGCCCCACATTGTTCTCATCATTCCAGGCCAAGGTTTTTTGATGCAAAGTTTTCCACCTTCATTGCGATCACATTCTGATCTATCGTCACGCAAGATAATTGGTTCTACACCAAAGAATGGTCTACCAGCACTACCAGGTTTGAGTGTATGTGCACCAGGAAGAGGAGAAATCATAAATCCACCAGTTTCAGTTTGCCACCATGTATCAACGATTGGGCAATTTTCTTTTCCAACTTTTTCATGATACCACATCCAAGCTTCCGGATTGATAGGCTCACCTACTGATCCAAGAATTCGAAGTGTTGGCATTTTATATTTTTCTACCCATTTATCACCAAGTCTCATCAATGCTCTAATAGCTGTTGGTGCTGTATAAAATACAGTTATGTCAAATTTTTCTACAACATGCCAAAATCTTCCAGCATCTGGATAAGTTGGAACACCTTCAAACATTACAGAAGTTGCACCATTAGCAAGAGGTCCATAAACTATATAGCTGTGACCTGTTACCCAACCGATATCAGCAGTACACCAGTACACATCATCTTCATGAATATTGAAAACATGTTTATGAGTGAGAGTTGTGTGCATTAAATAACCGGCAGTAGTATGAACAACACCTTTTGGTTTTCCTGTAGAACCGGAAGTATAAAGAATGAATAATTTATCTTCAGCTTTCATTGGAACGGCTTCACATACTTCATCAACTTTTGCCATTTCATCATGATACCAGAAATCTCTTCCAGCTTCCATGTGGCATGGCTCTTCGTTAACTTTTATAACTATGACACTTTCGATAGTAGGAGTATCTTTTAATGCTTCATCAGAAATGTCTTTAAGGCGAATGTGTTTTCCAGCTCTATTAGAAACATTTGAAGTAATGAGCATTTTACAATCAGAGTCATTAACTCTTCCTTTGATCGCATCTGCGCTAAATCCACCAAAAATGATAGAGTGAATTGCACCAATTCTTGTACAGGCAAGCATTACGATTGCCAATTCTGGAACCATGGGCATATAAATTGCAATTCTATCGCCTTTTACTATTCCTTTTGATTTCATTACATTAGCAAATTTGCTTACTTCGAGGTGTAATTCTTTGTAAGTGTATTTTTTTACATCATCTTCAGCTTCGCCTTGCCAGATAATTGCTGTTTTATTTTCAGTTGGTGTACCTAGATGTCTGTCTAAACAGTTGTAACTTACATTCATTTCACCATCTTCAAACCATGTGTGCTCGATAATTCGATTTTTAGTATCCCAATTGTATTTTAGACCTTTTGTTGGTTTTTTAAACCAATGCAAAGTTTCTGCCTGTTCTAGCCAAAATCCATCGGGATCCTTAATTGATTTGTCCCACATTTCCTGATACTGTTTTTCGGATGAAATATGAGAATTTTTTCTCATTTCATCTGATGGTGGGAATGTTCTTCCCTCATGAGCTAACGAAGTTATTGCTTTTTTTTCTGCCATCTGGTATGTCCTCCTTTAGATTTTAAAATAATTATTACTCGAAATCCTACTCTCATAATGACAAGTCAAGTATTTTTTAATAATTTTTAATATGATTATGTTAATTAATATATAATAGCAATAATTTTAAAAAATGAATTCTACTACATATTAAGTTATAATGCATAATCTACATCAGAAAGTTAACATTATTAAAAAAATTGATGCCAATTATTATCAATTTCATCAAAAAAAGATATTTTTCCAGAGTGCATATCATATAACCACTTATGAATGTTTATCTCGTTTTGATTAACTTTTTTCTCTATATACTCGAATGTTAAAATATTTTTAGCTTGGAATAAAATATTTTCTTTAATTGTAACTAATTCTAAAGAATCTGAATCGGGCTTTTTTGTGATCTCTTGGGTGGGACAGGCATGTTTTAACCAATCATGGATTTTTGAATCTTTTGGTGTTCCATCGATTAAAGCATTGATTCCACCACAACCAGTATGTCCGCATATTATTATATGCTCAATATTTAGATGTAGCACTGCATATTCTAATACCGAACTTGTACAGTTTTCATCAGCTTCAGCGGGTGGTATTATATTGGCAATATTTCTAATGACGAATAAATCTCCTGCATCGGCATTGACAGTGAATTCCGGTACAACTCTAGAATCGGAACAACCAACCCAAAGAACTTTTGGATGCTGACCTTTTTCAACAAGATCATGATATAGTTTTTTGTTTTCATCGAATTTCTTAACGAATACATTATTTCCTTTTTTTAGCTTTGCTAAAGACATATTTCCTCCGAAATCAAAATTTATTATTCCAAATTTTCAATTTCAATCTCAATATTATGTAATTATGTCAAACATTTTTCTTGCAAAAAGAAAGTAGAAACAAATTTTTGCATTAATAAGATTGTAAAGAGATTATTACAGACTTGTAAATTTTAATATAATAATAAAATACGATAATTGGAGTGATGTATGGAACAAAAAACTTTATTTATGATTAAACCGGATGCAACCACTGATAATCACATTGGTGAAATTCTACAAATGGTAGAAAAAAACGGTTTTGTAATTGAGAACATGAAAATGTTCAAAATGGATCATGCACTAGTAGAAGAATTTTATGCGGAACATGTGGGAAAACATTTTTTCCCCGAACATAGTGCATTCATGCGCTCAGGTGAAATTGTTGGTGTTGTTCTGAGCAGGGAAGATGCAGTTTTGAAATTAAGAGAATTGGTTGGTGCAACAGATTTTACACAAGCTGCTTTGGGGACTGTCCGTTCAATATTTGGTCGTTCTAAAGGAGAAAATGCTGTTCACGCTTCTGATAGTATTGAGAGTGCAGATAGAGAAATCGCATTGATCTTTAAATAAAATAATCACAAAATAATTTGCAAATGCGGAGGTTGTATATTAATAACCTCCGCAATTATTTTTTATTTCAGTTTGATATATTCATCAAGACCTTCACGGAAGATTTTCATTGCTTTTGCAAGATCATTTAAGTTTAAAATATAGGCAAGTCGTATTTCATTTTTACCCAAATTGGGTGTTGCATAAAAACCTTGTGCCGGTGCAAACATTACTGTTTCACCATTATAGGAAAATTCTTCCAGCATCCATTTGGCAAAATGTTCAGCATCATCAATAGGTAATTTTGCGATTATGTAAAAAGCTCCTTTTGGTTTGATGCAGATAATATCATCAATCTTTTGAAGTTCCTCATAAACCAGGTTTCTTCTTGCATCATATTCTTTTATTATACCGTTGAAGTAATCTTCTTCGATGTCTATTGCGGCATTGGCAGCGAGCTGATCTATAGTTGGAGGGCACAGACGCGCCTGAGCAAATTTAATTGCAGAATTTATTAACTCCTTATTCCTTGAAATTAAACAGCCAATTCTTGCACCGCAAGCACTGTAGCGTTTAGATATACTATCTACCATGATTGCAAGATCTTCCATCCCTTCAAGATCCATGATACTTGTGTGTGAAAGTCCATCGTAAACAAATTCACGATATACTTCATCAGAAATTACAAACAGGTCATTCTCTTTTGCTATTTTTGCGATCCTCTCCATCTCTGAGAGCGGATAAACAGCACCTGTAGGATTACTTGGATTACATAACATTATTGCTTTAGTTTTACTATTAATAAGCTTAGTAATTTTCTCATTCTCAGGTAATTTAAAACCCTCTTCGGCATATGTTGTTAAAGGAATAATTTTTACTCCGGTTATTGTAGCAAATCCATTATAATTTGTATAAAATGGTTCTGGTACAATTACTTCATCTCCAGCATTGCAGGCTGTTAATAGAGCAAATACAATAGCTTCGGAGCCTGCAGTAGTTACAATTATATCATCACTTTCTAACTTAATGTCATGTTTTTTATAATAATTCACCAGATTACTTCTATAAATCTCCAAACCTTGTGATGGACCATAAGCTAGAACCTTAGAATCATAATTCTTATAGACGTCCATCATTGCCTTGGGCGTCTCTATATCTGGTTGACCGATATTCAAATGATAAATGTGAATCCCTTTCTTTTTTGTAGCATTTGCAAATGGCATCAGTTTTCTTATTGGAGATGCCTGAATGTTGATCGCACGATCTGATAATATCATAATTATCTCACTTTATTTTTAATTGTTAATTCATCTATCATCTTCTGTAAAAGTTCTTTTTTTTCTTCTATTTCATTCTTTTTGTAAATTGAAATGGGTTCACTATAAGTTACATTAATTTTACTAAACAGGTGTGGAAGTCGGAATCTATCCCAGGTATTGAAATTTTTCTCTTTATTTATGTCTACAGCTACCAGGACAACTGGTAATTTTGTAAAATAAGAAAGAAATAGGACTCCGTATTTCATTTTTTCAGAAGGTCCTTTAGGTCCATCTGGTGTTATTCCAATACTGTTTTCAGTAGCATATCTAATTAGTTCTCTAGTACCAGAACTTCCTTTTCTTCCAGAAGAACCTCGTGCAATTTTATAACCAAATAGTTTTGCAGGTCCAGCTATTAGCTCACCATCTTTTGAGGAAGATGCAAGAATTACAATATTCTCACCACGATGCAGATACATTAACGGAATCATATTTCTATGCCAGAAAGTGTAAATAGCTTTTTCTTTTGGTTGTGGAGTTTGCAAATTATACTTCCATGTTATTCCAACAAGACTTACAAATGCAGCTGCTAAATACTTTTCTAAAAACAATAAAAACTTATTCATTTAGCATATTCCTAATTATTCCAGTAACTTCCGTAGAAGTTGTTTTACTTCCCAGAATGTCATGAAGTGCATGTAACTCATTACGTATTTTATTGTATTTTTTTTCATCTGAAAGGAGTTTAATGATATTTGCATAAATGTTCTGACCATTCACATTATACTGGATCAATTCAGGCACAATATCTTTCTCGATAACAATATTAGGCAATCCGATCTTATCAATTTTTATAAAACGTTTTCCTATTTGATATGATATGTTACTTGTTTTATAAGCAATTATAAAAGGTGTTCCCAAAAAGGCAGTTTCTATAGTGGCAGTACCGGAAGTAACAACTAATAAGTCACAGTGCTTCATCATTTCGTAGTTCATATTTTTTAAGATCTTTACTTCTTTTTCAGTTTTCCCAATAATTTTATCAAACAATTCTGTTGAAACGGACGAAGCTTGTGAGACTATTAATTCATAATCATCAGTTAACAATTCAATTGAGTTTATAAATTCAGGTAGCATCTTTTTTATTTCCGTATCACGACTACCAGGTAGAAATCCAAGCCATTTTTTGTTAAGATCAAGATCATTTTCTGCAGCAAACTCCTCTCTAGAAAGCTTGATAACGATCTCCTCTGAGATAGGGTGTCCAACAAAACTTGCCTCTATATTATGTTTGCTGAAATACTTCCCTTCGAAGGGTAGGATGTAGGCGATATGATCAGTATATTTTTGCAATTTGAAGATTCTTTTATATTTCCATGCCCAGAATTGTGGGACAATAAAATATAAAACAGGAATATTATAACGTTTGGCTAACTTAGCAATTCTCATATTTAAGCCGGGATAATCTACTAAAACTACAAGATCAGGCGGGTTACTCTGGAATATTGTTTTAATATTTTTTTCTACTTCTAGAAAAAAAGCTAAATGTTTTACAACTTCAACAAAACCCATGACAGAGAAGCGATCAAATGGGTAGATTGCTTTGAAACCTTGTGATGCCATCTTGTCACCACCGATTCCGAAATTCTCAACATTATCGAGTTGCTTGTTGAGTTCTTTCAAAACAACCGAAGCGTGAAGATCTCCTGAATTTTCACCAGCTATCCAAAAAATTCTTTTACTAGTCATCCCTTTTCCCATGATCGTCAAACATCCATTTAATTTTAGCAAGTTTATGCCGATCGATACTAAAGTTAACATAATTTGCAAAGTTATCTAAGATTATTAAAGCATTCACATTTGCATCCTCACCTTTGAGCGATGATAACCTTTTAAAAAAGGCTTTATTAACTTCGTGAATATCATTGTAAATTTCAATTAGTCCATTCAACTCCCAATCCGGTTCTTTACCATCTTGCATGTTAAAAAATTGTTTTACAAGGTACATGGAAACAGCACGATATATTGTCTCTTCTGTACTTGCAAAAGGAAGATGGAATCTAGCCATAGGACGCAATTTAGAAAGTATAGGACAGGCAGATGTTACCATTATCATTCCTAATAATGAACTTACACCTTGCTGTAAGGATGCTTCTTTATGGTACTCCCTTTGAGATGTAGTAATAAGTACGTTGGCATTTTCAAAGGATTTTGAAACTTTAAAGATCTCAATAATATCTACAATATTAGCAGCAATAGGACAATATGAAATTTTTTCTTTTTCTAGCGGGCAATTAGGGCATTGATTAAATTTAAGATCTGTCCAATCAGGTAGCTTAGTAAATTGTTTATGTATCAATTCCAGGTTATTTGGATCGAGTTGGATTTCAAAGAATTGGGAAGATCCGTCTTCTTTGGTGAATTTGTAAGAAATAATAATATTTTCTTTCTCAGGCATCAGTTCTCCTAACTTCAAATTACCATTAGCGATAAAATGATAAGTACAGTAAATCCAATGATTGTTGGGTAAAAAGCTTTCTTGGCAAACTGCCAATAACTTGTTTTAAAATACTCAATAGAAACACTAACACAAGGATGCACTGGCGAAATCATATAACCAAGATAAACTGAAATATACATGATAACGAATGCTTGTATTGTAAATTGTTCCACACCAAATTTTGTAAGGAAAATAGGTATTAGAATTGAAATCGCCAATTGCACTCGACCAGTTACAAAACTCAATATGCCAGCAATTCCAATTATTAGAAAATTTTGGGAAAATGTAAGCTGTGAAATTTTATCAGTAATTGCTGTAGCTTGAAAAATCCGTAAGAAAAGAAATATCCCAATTATAATCAGGAAGTATCTCCAAGGCTTCATCTTTCTAAATAACGGTAAGACATCTTGTACTTTCATCTTACCAAATAAGAAAGTAAATAAAAAAGTAATTGAGACTGCAATAACTAAAGCTGCTTCATCTAATAATGGTGTTAAATTAAGAAATGTATGAATTATTGGAGCACTGATAATAATAAATAATGGAACTAAAAGTTTTTTGATATTGAGTTTACCAGTTTTGGGCATATCTCCCTTTATTGGACGTAAGAAGAAAAAATATCCCAAGATAAATAGTAATATGAAAATGGGGAAGATATACAGCATCGCAGTATAAACATTAAAATTTCCCATTTTACTGCAGGGTAGAAGTGCTCCAAGTGGATATATTAATATTAGGATATGACGAAACCAGATATTTATTGCTGTATATGTTTCAGGTCTAATATCAGTTCCTGATCTATAAAGCATTGGAGCTGAAAGTAACGCTCCACCAGGAATTGGTAGAAGACCCATGAGTGCTGGTGATAATCCTAGATATACTTTTCTTTTTACCTGCAGATTATTTATCAAATCATCCATTAACCCTGACGTTTGAAGGCCACCTCCAATAAGTGGGATAATTCCAACAGCAGATGCAAGTAAGACTATTTTGTAATCGATAATTGTAAAATGTGCAATCGAAAATAGGTCTCGGTATGGAAGATTAACTGAACCCAAAAAGAAAGCTCCAACAAAAAGAGCTAACCATAAACTTTTACGGGCAATAAGCATAATTAAAACTAATGCGACAATAAAGCTCAGCCAGATCTGCATTAATAAATCCTTAATATTGCAGTTCGCATGCGAGGCCCATCAAATTCACAAAAATAAATGCCCTGCCAGGTTCCCAAAAGAAGTTTACCTTCATGTATAATAATATCTTGTGAGCACCCAACTATAGAACTTTTTGTATGTGCATCAGAATTTCCTTCCATATGTCTGAACTCAGGTAGAACCGGTGATATTTTGTTCAAGGCAATTATCAAGTCATGTTGAACATCTGGGTCTGCATTTTCATTGATAGTTACAGCAGCTGTTGTATGAGGAATAAAAACTGTGATCTTGCCCTCTTCAATATTAGATTCTTTTACGAATTGTCTGATGTCAGAAGTGATATCTTTGAGCTGTTCATGCTCATTTGTGCGAACCGATATCTTTTTGATCATAGTCATTCCTTTTTAAATTATTTAATTTTCAAAATCCTGAAAAGTCGTTTTATGTCAAATCATATCATTTATCTTGACGAATTATATCTAAAATCACTAACTTTCCAAAGTTTTCGATGAGGATTTCATTCAACTAAAATTTGGAAAGTTTTATCTCGTTTACAACCTTCCGAATCTTCATGTGTTAGAGTTATAAGAAAAGCTTCGGAAGGTGAATTTGAATTTTCAGGAGGAATAATGAAAAA
>JAVCCD010000110.1 GCA_030765665.1 Candidatus Tenebribacter mawsonii
TGGCTTTTCCAACTTCATATTTTTGAAGTTCCATTTTACTATATTGAATATGGAATGAGCCAACTCGGTGCACTTTCAGTTTATAGAAATTACAAGAAATTCGGAAAAGAAAAGGCACTGGAAAAATATGAAGATTTCCTTAAACTTGGTTATACTGTTCCAGTAGATAAACTCTATGAAACAGCAGGAATAAAATTTGATTTTTCTGCTAAATATGTGAAAGAACTGGTTGATTTTGTTAAAGAAGAATTAGCAGCAATTAATTAATAGTTGTTTGTCTTTGCAAGTTTTTTTGTCAGCGGCATCAGACGAAGCAATCTCAACTACTAAGCAAGAAAAGAAAGAAATGATTGCCACGTCGCATTTGCTCCTCGCAATGACAGTAAGTATATTATAAGGAGATGATATGAATTCAAAAATTACATCAAAACGATTAATCTTTATTTGGATGTTAATAACATTTTCTATCTGCTTATTTGCAGGTGAACCCTATGTAATCATGGTTTCATTTGATGGTTTCCGGTATGATTATGACACAAAAACCGAAACACCTAATCTTGATTTTATGAGAGATAACGGTGTTAAGGCAGAATCAATACAACCGGTTTTTCCATCAAAAACGTTTCCCAATCATTACGCGCTGGCAACCGGAGCTTATGCTGCAACTAATATGATAACCGCAAATAAATTTTACGATTATGACTTTAAAGAAGTATACAAAATCTCTGATAAAGAAAAAGTTAGAGACGCAAAATGGTATAAAGCAGAACCTATATGGGTTACAGCAGAACGACAAAATGTTAAGAGCGCTTCCTATTTTTGGGTTGGATCAGAAGCTCCAATCAAAGGATATTTACCCTCAATTGTAAAAGCTTACGATCATAATTTTCCTTACATCGCTCGTGTAGATTCTGTGATGACCTGGTTGCAATTGCCAGAGGAAAAGCGTCCGCATCTGGTGATGTTGTATTTTGATGAACCCGATTCGGATGGACATAAATATGGTTCTGAAAATCCTGATCTTATTCCAACTATAAAATATATGGATAACATTTTAGGATACATTCTGGATGGAATAAAAAAACTGGATATTGCAGATGAAATAAATCTGGTTCTGGTTAGCGATCATGGGATGACGACAATAAGTCAGGATAAAATTATCTATCTGGAAGATCATGTACCAGAAATGAACGCACTTCTCAGTTATGGTGGCGGACCCTTTATGCAAGTCCATTTAAAAGAAAAAAATGTCACGCTGACCAACCAAATGGATGAGCAACTTAAAAATGTTGAACATCTCACAACTTTCAAACGTGATGAAGTTCCAGAGAGATATCATTTCGTTAATAGGAATACCGGTGATTTTGTGTTAGTTGCTGATGAAGGCTGGTTAATTTTAACCAAAGATGAAGAATATAAATCAAACGGTACACATGGTTATGACCCTGCTGTAAAAAATATGCATGGAATATTCTATGCAATGGGACCTCAAATTAAAACCAATTATAAGATCGGAACATTTGAGAATATCCATGTTTATCCATTGATATGTGAATTACTTGGAATAAAACCATATGCTAATGCACTTGATGCACCGGAAGGCCGCTTAGAAGTTATAGAAGAAATATTAATAAAATGAGTATTTTGAGAAAGTTCCCAATTTGGGAACTTTCTACTTGACTTTAAATCAATTCAAATTAATTTATCTTTGTGAGTAAAAAAAATGCGTGTGATTGCCAGAAAAACATTAGTTGAATATGGGAAGAAATATCCTGAAGCTAAAGGTCAACTCGTTGCTTGGTGTAAGTTTGTGGAAAAAGAAAAATGGCTTAACTTTAATGATGTAAAAGAATTTTCTAATTCTGCTGATTTAATTGAAAACCAAACTTTAATTTTTAATATCAAAGGTGGTCGGTTTAGATTAGAAGTAAAAGTTGCTTTTAGAATACAAATTGTATTTATTATTTGGTTTGGCACTCACACAGAATATGATAAAAGAAATAAGGAGAGAAAAAAATGTTCAAATTAATTAAAAGTGAAAAGCAATACGAAGAATATCTTGATATTGCTGAAACTTTGCTAGATTTAGATCCTGAACCTGGATCTAATAAAGGTGATGAACTTGAACTTCTCACTCTTCTAATCGAAAAATATGAAGATGAGCATTATCCAATAGATTTTCCAGATCCGATAGAAGCAATAAAATTTCAAATGGAGCATCAAGGCATTACTCAAAAAGAGCTAGCTTCATTCATTGGTAGCCCAAGTAAGGTCTCTGAAATCTTAAGCCGAAAACGACCTTTAACTTTAAAGATGATTCGAGCACTAAATACCCATCTAAATATACCTGCTGAAATCCTATTAGGCAAAGAAGGTGAAACAATACCAACTAATTTTACTGATATTGATTGGAGTAAATTTCCGATAATTGAAATGCATAATAAGAATTATTTTCCTGATTTTCGCGATACAAAGTATAAAGCAAAAGATGTGGCTGAAGAATTGATGCGTCCATTTCTTGAACTTACAAAATCCTATTTTGAGATGATTCCTTTAAACAGACAACATATCAGAAGTAGTTCTGAAGCTGACCCCTATGCTCTTTTGGCTTGGCACGCAAAAGCATTAGTAAAAGCAATTACAAACCCCTTGGATACAAAATTTAAAACAGACTTAATCAATGAAAAATTTATTAATGATTTATTAAGTTTAAGCAGAAAAGAAAATGGTTCTAATCTTGCACAGAGTTTTTTAAAAAATTATGGAATTCATTTGATAATTGAACCCAAACTCGCTCATACACATATTGATGGATCTGTCTTTTGGAACAAATCTGAAAATCCTGTTATAATAATGACTCTACGCCATGATAGACTGGATAATTTTTGGTTTACTTTACTTCATGAAATCGGACATCTACAATTACATCTTACTTATAATGATTATTATAATTTTGTAGATGATCTTCAATATTTTGATAAATTAGATAATTTAGAAAGGGAAGCAGATAAATTTGCCAGTGAAGCTTTAATCCCTTCACGTTTTTGGAAAGATGATTTATTAACAAATTTTAATGCTGAAGAAATTACGTCATTAGCTGAATCTATTGGCGTTCATACAGCAATTGTTGCAGGTAGAATTCGCTGGGAAAATAAAAATTATCAAATTCTATCAAGACTTATTGGAAGCAAAGAAGTAAGATCTCAGTTTCCTCTTGAATTCCCTTGTTAACGTGAGAAAATATTGAAGACAATAAAAATACAAGAGTTCATAAAAGTTTCACAAAGTCTGCCTATCATTGATGTACGCACTCCTGCAGAATTCAGTGACGGGCATATTACAGGTGCGATAAATATCCCTATATTTTCCAATGAAGAACGTGCTGTGGTAGGCACAAAATACAAGCAGGAAAGCCGTGATACTGCTATTGCAAAAGCATTGGAATATATCGCAGAGAAAACCGATCATTACCTTGACGAACTACAAAAATTAGTACAATCAAATGAAATTTGCGTTTATTGCTGGAGAGGTGGATTTCGCAGCGAAGGAATGGGGCATCTCTTCCAAACTGCCGGAAAAAAAATTTACCGGTTAGTTGGTGGATATAAAGCATATCGTAATTTTGTACTCGATTCATTTAAGGTTAAATTTAAGCTCATTGTTATTGGTGGAATGACGGGAAGTGGAAAAACCGAGATCCTGGAAGAAATTGGAAAAACAAACGAACAAATGCTCGATCTGGAAGGGATCGCCAATCATAAAGGTTCTGCTTTTGGAGCTCTTGGACAAGATGATCAACCCACAACACAGCAGTTTGAGAATGACCTTGCAGCACAATTGACTAAATTTGATCCTCAGCAAAATATCTGGCTGGAAGATGAAAGCAGAATGATAGGAAGAGTGAAGATCCCTGATGATCTGTTCGATCAAATAAGAAGTTCTTCTGTTTTAAAAATTGAAGTTTCTAAAGATAATCGCATTAACCGACTGATTAAGGATTATGCTAATTTCAGTAAAGATGATCTGATAAATTCCATTAATAATATTTCCCGCAGATTGGGTGGATTAAATACTAAACTGGCAACTGAGGCAATTGGAGTAGAAGATTATTATAAAGCTACCGATATCATTTTAGATTATTATGATAGAACCTACACTTACGGGCTTGAGAAAAGAAAAGGACAGACTGTTCTCCCCTTAAAACTTGATGGAAATAATGCAAAAGAAAATGTCAAGAAAGTGATTGAATTTGTGAAAAAGGAATTGAACTTTTTCATTTGACATTAATAATTTGTGTTACGTTATTGACGTAGTTTTTTAATGAAGGGAAATAGATATAATGAGCAAATATAAAGATATTCCAAAATTCAAAAATGAAACAGAAGAAAGAGAATTCTGGGCAAAAGCAGATTCATCTAAATATATTAATTGGAAGAAAGCAGAAAAAGTAACATTCTCAAAATTAAAACCTTCAACCAAAACCATTTCCTTACGACTTCCGGAACTTGTTTTAGATGAAATAAAAATGATCGCAAATAAAAGAGATGTACCATACCAATCATTGATCAAAATATTTTTGAAAGATCGAATTGATCTTGAATTGAAACATACGGTTAAGTGATTGAGTTTGTGAAAGAAAATTTGACAAATAATTTCCGTTAATGTTTTCTGCTAAGTGAGTATTGAATACAATGTTAAGCAAAGAATTAGATTTGTGAATATCGAAATGAAAGGACTGAAAAAAAGTGTATTATCGTAGAAAAGTTTTATTGGCTCTGATAGAAAAATCAGATAAAAAACGAATTGGAAAATTAAATTTACAGAAACTATTGTTCCTATTCTGCCAAAAGCAAGATAAGCCAGTTTATGATTTTATTCCATACCATTATGGCTGTTTTTCCTTTCAAGCAAATAAAGATTTATCACTGTTAAGTAGTTTTTATAATCTTGTTGAAAACAATAAAAAAGAATGGAAATTAAAAACAAAAGAATTTTTTTTTGATCAATTAAAAAGCGAAGATTCCATGATCATGAAAGAAATTCTTGAAACAGAAGAGGTTGATAATCTTTCTAAACTGATCTCAAAAATATATAAAGAATTTCCTTATTACGCGATAAAAAGTAAACGGGATTTAAACATAAATGAAAAAGCATTGATTAATAAAGAAAAAGAAAAAATCAATTCCCAAAATGAAACGACTCTATTTACAATCGGTTATGAAGGAATAAGTTTAGACGCATATCTTAATAAATTAGTAAAAAATAATATCTCCCTTTTGTGTGATGTACGCAAAAAACCACTCAGTATGAAATATGGATTTTCCAAAAAACAATTACAAAACTATTGTAATAATTTAGGGATTAAATATGTACATATTCCAAATCTTGGAATTGAAAGTGATTTAAGGAAAGGATTAACAGATAAAGAAAGTTACCAAAAACTATTTGCTTCTTACAGAATTGGACTTAATGAAAAAACTGATGAATTGGAACACATTTATAAATTGATAAAAGAATACAAAAGAATTGCTCTTACTTGTTTTGAAAAAGATCATATTTTCTGTCACCGAAATAGCTTATCGATGCGAATTGATAATGATTATAATATTCCAGTTTTACATCTATGAAAGAAGAAATTTTTATCTTAGTAAAAACTTATCCAACTCTATCTAAGAAATATTTTGAATTAGTCTGCACAGCGGGAATTAATAGAAAAGGTGAATGGAGAAGAATTTATCCCATTCCTTTCAGACAACTTTCTGATATTGAAAAATACAAGAAATATCAATGGATCGAGATTGATATAATAAAAAATGATTCTGATGTTAGAAAGGAAAGTTACCGAGTTTCTCCGCAAACAGAAATAAAAGTTTTATCTACTATTGATACTGATAAAGATAAGAGTTGGAGAACCAGAAAAGAACTGATTTTTGCCAATACAAAAGTTTATACAAATCTTGAAGAAATTATAAAGAAAGCTAACAATGAGAATGAGCTATCACTGGCAATATTTAAACCAACTAAAATCACTGATTTTACTTACGAAAAAGATTCCGAAGAATGGGATGAAAAGAAATTGAGAGCAATTGAAGCAGATAAACAGCAACTTAAATTATTCGAAGAATATAAAAGAGAAATAGAAATTGTAAA
>JAVCCD010000042.1 GCA_030765665.1 Candidatus Tenebribacter mawsonii
CTGAGCCTTTTGAGCCACTTTTATTTCTCGGATGAGCTACAAAATCAATAAAATTAATAAATTATTTTTCGTCAATTTATTACAATCTATTTAATTTCGAATAAAAATTATTAAAAAGGGCATAATGCTTCGAGTGTGCGGTGCTCTTTCACATTTTCTTTCATTCTGGGCACTGACACTTTTGTTATAACCTTTTTCAGTTTTTATTTTATCTCCGTTTCGTGTATTTGCTCTCTATTATTCTCAACAGCAATGATAATATCATCATCAATATTAGATGTTCTCTTCAGAATGATTTCTAAGTAATCAATTCCTATTTTGCGTTTTAAATCTACAATATTTTTTATCAATACATCATAAGGTTCTTTGTTTGTTTTTTCCGGTAATACAAGCTTACGTAAAGTGTATGTTGGCAGAGTCCTATATCGTTTTATGTCTAATAATAAAGTATCAATAAAAGAAATTAGCTTTTGATCTATTTGTTCTCTCTTCTGTTTTAATAATGACTTCAAACTATTAATTGCTTTTTGTTCTATTGAAAGAGTTTTACTTCCCGATTTGTATTGTGGTTTAAATGTTTTTACTTTTTCATAATTCTTCCAGAATTGTTTACTCAACGGGAGTCTTTTCTCTTCAAAAGAACATTTAACAAAATCATATAACTCTTGAAATGTTTTTTCTGATACTTCGATTTTCTCTGAATTCATTTGCGCTATCATAGAAAATAAAGCCATTCCTTTTTTTCTTAAAACTACGGTATTACTTACCTCAAAAGCTTTAGCTGTTTTTGTTCGAGTTGGTAAATCTTCAATTCTCTCAATAACTTCGGGGTGTTCTTGTTTCATTTTGTTATACTCATTTCTCACAAGAGTTACAATGCTTAATTCATCATCTTCGTTAGGATTAGAATTAATTTTATTAAAAAGACCACTTGCTGTAGGTTCTTCGTCAGGATTAAATATTTTGGAATCTTCACCAAGAGCGTTATGAATTAAAAACATTTTTTGCTCTGCTATTTCTCGAATTTTTACCTGACTTGCTCCTTGTTCGGTAGGGAAGATATTATTAATATAGAGTTCATCGAAAACTTTTGTGCTGATACGGTTGATTCGACCTACTCGTTGAATAACTCTCGTCGGATTCCACGGAATATCATAATTTATTATCAATCCGGCACGATTAAGATTAACACCTTCTGATAGTTTATCGCTGGTAACCAAAATATCGTAATCATCCTTTGGGTCTTCATATTTAGCATTGAAATTTGCATCTAATTCTCTCGCAAAAGTTTTGCTAATATTACCATCACAAAACATAACTCTGTTAGTTAGTTCTTTCTCGAAATAACCTTTTAAATGTCGAACAGTATCAGTATATTCACTGAATAAAAGAATTTTTCTTTTAGGATTATTCTCTTTTGCTAATACTTTTTTAACATTTTCCAAAACAGCTTTTCTTTTCGGATCATTATTTACGAGATTCAGCTTTTTTATTTCCTTAAGAATTTGTTCAAACAAAGTAATATCATTTTCAATGTCTTTATTAAATTTATCCTTAAATTCAAATTTATCTATTTCGTAAATTGTGCTGTGTTTTGGTGATGTTTTATCGATAGCTCTAATTTTAAATTCTTCGATAGCTTCTTCAATCGCCTTCATTGTAAAATCTTCCGCTCCGTCTTCTTCATTGTAAATGGAATCTATAACTTTCCGGTCTAAAAAATATTTCCCCGATTTCTTAATGAACTTTCTAACCATTATATGTGTTCGTAAAAAACGTTCGATGCTTTTCTCAAATGCTCCAAAAGAACTTTCAAATCTTTTTACTAAAAGTCTTCTCATAAAATCGAATAAGTTTTTCTGTTGTTGGAAGGCTCTGTTTGTTTCTTCATCCTTTTTCTTTTTCGGCTTATGCTCATACACAAAAGGTCTGTAAATGGCACCTGAAAAAATTCCATCTTCGCTAAAATAGTCTTTTATAATCTTATTATAAAATTCGGATTGTTCTTTGCTTAATTCATAAAATATCTCTTCAGGATCTTTTATTTCCGAAAGATTTTGCACCTCTTTTTTATATTCAAAGTCTTCTCGCAAATCTAAACGATTTCTTCTGATAATAATTGGGGTAATTACGTTCTTTATATTATTCGCCATTTGACGTACATTTTCTTTTACTATGGAAATATCTACTGGTGGCTCTAATCCAAACATTTTTGTGTAGAGCTTTTCTGCTTTTTGACGTTTATCTGTATCATCTGAATTATAATATTTCAGAATAAGTGAAAGATTTCTGAATCTGTAATTATATGAATGAAATCTTCCTTCTAAATCCGGTTCGATTGTAATGCCGGATTTTCCCGGAACAATAAATAATTTTAGAAGTGAGAAAATATCCGCTGGTGAATTATTAAAAGGTGTTGCTGTTAATAATATCACTTGCTTCCCTCTGCAAATATCAGTCAGAGCTTCGTATGCTGCCGTATCTTGATTACGAAAGCGATGAGCTTCATCCACAATCACGACCTCGTATCCTCGCTCATTCTTACTGAGAGATTCAGCAA
>JAVCCD010000353.1 GCA_030765665.1 Candidatus Tenebribacter mawsonii
AGTAGGAATTGAAAAGAGTTCTGAAAGTATCAACCTGACTCCGCTAAATAACAAAAAAAGCCATTTCCTTACGGAAGATGGCTTTTACTTTAACTAGATTCTTTTTCTATTTTGCTTCTTTCTTTTTAATTTCGCCAAAATTTAAAATAAGGTTAAGAATAATACCAACTATAGCAGCGAGCCCCAAACCAACTAAGTGAAAGTTTCCAATAGTGAATTCAGCACCGCCTAATCCCAATACAAGCATTGCAGCAGTTATCATAAGTATTTTAGCATTTGTGAAATCTACTTTATGATCAACCATATTTTTAATACCAATAGATGAGATCATACCGAAGAGAAGTATAGAAATTCCACCTATAACCGGACCAGGAATTGTGCCAATGATTGAAGTAAATTTAGGTACAAAAGAAAGAATTATTGCAAATACAGCAGCGATTCTCATGATGACTGGATTGAAAACTCCTGTTAGAGCAACAGCACCGGTATTTTCGCTATAAGTTGTATTAGCAGGTCCACCGATCATAGCAGAAAGAGATGTGGCGAGTCCGTCACCCAATAATGTTCTATGGATACCAGGCTTCTTAATAAAATCTTTTCCAACCACATTACCAATTGCGAGAACATCGCCAAAGTGTTCCACAATTGTAACAATAGCAATTGGTACAATTATTGATATGGAACGTGCAGAAAATACAGGTAGAGAGAATTTAGGCAGCCCAAACCAGGCAGCTTCGTGTACAGCTGAGAAATCTACAATTCCAAGTATAATTGCAAATATGTATCCGGCAATAAGAGCAACAAGAACAGGGAGCATTGATAATAATTTTGCTCCAACTTTTTCAAAGAAAACTTTAACGAAAACTGCAACTGCAAATGTAAATAATGCCACAAGCCAGCAACCATTTACACCGATCTTTTCTACAATACCAGCTGCATAAGTTCCGTTTGCATTGTTGATAGCAACCGGTGCCAGAATCAAACCGATCAGGATAATTATTGGACCGGTTACAAAAGGTGGTAGAATTTTGTGTAGAATTTGTACATTAATAAATTTAAAAATAATAGCTACAACAACGTACAATAGACCTGCGATTACAATTCCACCTAATGCTTCTGCTAATGAACCGCCTTCAGCAGTTGCCACTGCAATGATACCAGGGATAAAAGCAAAAGATGAACCTAAGAATACAGGTACTTGAAATTTTGTAAGAACATGGAATAAAAGCGTGCCAATACCTGCTGCGAAAAGTGTTACTCCAACATCAAGTCCTGTAATTAATGGCACTAGAACAGTAGCACCAAACATTACGAACATGTGTTGAAAGCCAAGAACGAAATTTTTACCATTAAGATCTTTCATGAAAACTCCTTCGTTTTTTTTTTTGCACATCAATCTAATGAATTAATATTCATTAGTACCATATTTAATTAATCATCACATTACAATCACAAAAAGAAAATGAATGTAATTCATTGGCAAGAAAAATTATTATTGTAAAGTTCATGTGCCATTAATTCCTTTGCAAAAGATTTCAAAATTGATATTAAATTCTCACTCATAACAGTCTCTTCACTAATTTGAATAATTTTTCATCACTGTTAAAGTTACTTGAAAATTGAATTCCAAAAGGTAGTTTACTAGAAAACCCAAAAGGAATCGAGATTGTTGGAATGCCTGCATAAGTCCAGGGAAGATTCATTGCAGGATCTCCTGTAGAATCTAAACCATGAGGAGCTGTAGTAACAGCAGATGGAGAAACCCAAAGGTCAATTTCATGTTTCTTTTGAAATTGTTCCAAATCTTTTCGAAGCTGAGTTCTTCCGATGATCGCATTTTTCAAAATTTTTGCAGAAACTTGCTTTCCCTTTTCAATTAGCTCAAGTGATGCTTGATGATAAAGATCTTTGAACTCCAAAACCCAATTTTTATGAACCTCAGCAAATTCAGCAGCATTCATCAACTTATGTTGATCATTGATCTCATCAATGTTATCAAATGCTGGAATTGATTTAATGATAAATCCCTTTTGTTTTAAAACATCAATATATCTCCTAAAACAAGAAAGTACTTCTTGTGAAGCTTGCTGAAGATATTCTCCTTCAGGAATTCCTAAAATTGGATTTCTTTGCATTTCAGGAAGCTCCTCAATCCAATCATCGCATAGAATTGAAGCTATAATTTCACTTCCTTCTAAGTCTTGTGTGAAAAAACCAATATGATCAGAAGATTGTGAAAACGGAATAACTCCAGAAGTAGAAATTCTACCAAAACTTGGTTTGAAACCTATCGTTCCACAGAAAGAAGCAGGACGAGAAATTGAGCCTATAGTTTGAGTTCCAAGAGATAAAGGGCAAAAGCCAGCAGCAACTGCAGCTGCTGATCCACTACTTGAACCACCTGGAGTGTGAGCAAGATTATGTGGATTGCAAGTTGCTCCAGGATGGAAATATGCAAATTCAGTTGTAATTGTTTTTCCCATGATCAGTGCACCAGCTTGCTTTAGCTTGGTTACAACCTTAGCTTCCTTACCAATCAAAATTTCTGAAGGAAGATCTGAGCCTGCTTTGGTTTTAAAACCATTAACATGGAAAATATCTTTTACTCCGATTGGAATTCCAAACAAAATAGGTCTTTCATTTGGATCAGAAAATTTGTCATACAACTCTATTAAATCATTTTGAAGTCGCTCTCTTCTATTGGTTTCGGGTAATAATGCTTTAATCTTCGAATCCCATTGATCCAACTTATCACAAAGATTATCGATCAATTTTTCTGAAGTTAGCTCTTTATTTTGTATTTGATATATTATTTTTGACAAAGAACATTCAGAAATAAATTTCATCTAAATTACACCGTCTTTTTTAAGTTGTTTTAGTTTCTCTGCATCAAAACCCAGATACTTACTCAAAACTTCCGAAGTATGCTCACTGAGTTTCGGTACAGGATCACGTTTCTTCTCTTCAGGAATTGATGTCATCTTTATAGGATTACCAGCTATTTTTATTGACCCAGCCAGATCATCATCTACTTCTACGATCATATTTCTAGCATGTATTTGCTTATCAGCCATTACCTTTTCTATAGTGTTAATAGGACCACAAGGAACACCGTATTCTTCTATTAGAGTAATCCATTCATTTGCATTTTTTGTTAGGAATAGTTCATCCAGTAATGGGATTAAAGTTTCAAGATTATCATTTCTGCCTGCATTAGTTTCGAACTTACTATCTGTAATCCATTCCTCTTTATTTACTGCTTTACAAAACTTCTTCCAAAGGCTGTCGTTTCCGATGGGAAGAACAAAGTAATCATCTTTAGCCATGAATGCTTGAAAAGGACTTACAGTAGGATGACGATTACCAAGAGGTTTGGGAGAAATTCCCTCAACTTGGTATCTCACCATGGCATTTTCTAAAATTGCAACCTGACTATCCAGCATCGCTACATCAACTTTTTGTCCTTCTCCGGTTTTTTCTCGATGATAGAGAGCTGCATTTATACCAATTGCTGTGAACATACCAGCCGTTATGTCACCGATAGACACTCCAACACGAGTAGGTGGAGTATCCGGCCAACCTGTGATACTCATTATTCCACCTCTTGCCTGGGCAAGAAGATCATAAGCTGGTTTATGTGAATCTGGTCCGGTATGTCCAAAACCTGAAGACGCAGCATAAATTAGTTTTGGGTTGATCTTTTTAAGAATATCATAACCTAAACCTAGTTTTTCCATTGTACCTGGGCGATAATTTTCGATAAGTATATCGAACTCTTTTACTAATTCTTTCAGAATTATTTTGCCCTCTTCTGCTTTTAGATTTAAGGTAATGCTTTTTTTAGCTCTATTTAAACTTAAAAAGTATAGCCCAACGTCATTTTTAAATGGACCATATTGTCTTGCATCATCACCAAATTTAGGTATTTCAACTTTAATGATTTCTGCACCAAGATCACTCAAAATTAAGGTACAATAAGGACCTGCCAACGCGCGAGTCAAATCAAGAACTTTTATTCCTTCAAATGGTTTAGCCATTTAGTTCTCCTCTTTGTGTAAGTTTGCCAGTGCTACCTTTTCCTTTGTGATCGGCATAGATTTTATTCTGATTCCAAGAGCATCATTTACAGCATTTGCTATCATTGGAGCAGCCGGGATCATTGTGTGCTCACCAACTCCGCGAGCCCCAAATGGTCCATCCGGTTGAGGAACTTCAACAATTATTGGTACAATCTCATCAGGAACATCTTTGGCAGTAGGTATTTTGTAGTCGGTAAAGTTTGGATTTAACATTTTTCCTTTATCATCAAATCTCATGTCTTCGTAAAGTACTGTAGCAAGGCCTTGTAATAGTCCACCAGTGATCTGACCTTCCACCAGTGAAGGGTTAATTGCTTTACCTACATCTATTGCTTCCACAGCTTTTCTAACATGCATTTCGCCGCTATCTTTATCTACTTCCAATGATATTGCTGCTGCACCAACTGTGTAATGAACATTAGGATGACCACCCTGGCTTGTTTCTGGATCGCTATTGGCAGAAGCAAATTCCGGCATAAAAATTCCATGCCCCATTATTGGTCCACCTTTAAAAGTACTGTCTTCTGCTTGTATACCGTTTATTACAAAGTCTTTTAGTGGTAATTCAAAACTTGGTTTTGTTTTACATTTCACTTTCTCATCTTCTAAAAATAACATATCTTTTGGAAGATAAAGTGTTCTGGATACAATATCAAAAATTTGGTCTCGCGCATCAATTGCGGCTTTACTAACTGCATTTCCGCAAGACCATGTTACATGAGATGCAACAGTTTGCCATTCGTAAGGGTTTCTATCAGTATCCGGGTTTTCAGTACGGATTTTAGTTATTGGAACAGCCAGTATCTCTGCAGCAATTTGTGCCATAACAGTGAGATAACCCTGACCCATATCCATCCCAGAAACAAGAATATTTATACTTCCATCTTCACTGAATTTCAGGAATGCTGCTGATGAAGCATTAGGCGGCATGGCGGGAGCTTTCCAAATAAGTGAAAATCCTTTTCCCATTTTAATATTCGGATCATCAGATTTTACTTCTTTTCCCCATTCTATTTCTTTTGCAACTTTATCAATGCACTCGATAAGCCCATTAGGATTCATGGGAACTCCATAAGCTAGAGTGTCGTTTTCTTTAATTGCGTTGATTTTTCTGATCTCTACAGCATCAATTTTTAGGTGATCAGCAATTCTATTTATGTGAGATTCCAATCCAAACATGAATTCAGAATACCCAAATCCTCGATAAGCTCCGCAAGGAGGAAGATTAGTATAGAGGCAAACAGAATCAATTGAGACATTATGAAATCGATACGGACCGATCGCAGAAAGTCCGACTGCATTTACAACATTTGCTCCATACTCTGCAGAAGCACCTGTATCCCAATAAAGTTTATGATCTATTGCAGTAAATGTGCCATCGTTTTTTACACCGATCTTGAGCTTTGCAATTACACCCAATCGTTGAGATGTATTGTAGAATTCTTGCTCGCGAGACCAGATAATTTTTACAGGATTTCCTCTTACCCTTGTAGCAATTGCAGCTGCAAGAATTTCCATAGAAACACCTGCTTTCCCACCAAATCCACCTCCAATTGGTGGTGCAATTACACGTATATCTTTATGAGTAAATCCAAGTGGTGCGAGAGATTCAGCAAAAAGATTTCTCTGAGTATGTGGAGATTGTGAAGAAGCCCAGATCGTTAATCTACCCGAGAGATCACACAATCCAGTTGCTGCATGAGTTTCCAAAGGGCAGTGAGAATATCTTGGCACAGTATAAGTGTCTTCCAGAATGTAATAAGCATCTTCAAATCCTTTTACGGTGTCACCTCTCCTAGTTTTACGCCAATGAGCAATATTTGTATTTGCTTGTGGAAAAAACCATGGTACATGTTCATATTCACCTAAATCAGGATGAAGAAGAGGGGCGTCATCCTTAAATGCCTCCATTTGATCAAAAATAGCAGGCAATTGTTCATATTCGATCTTAACAAGTTTGGCAGCTCTTTTTGCTGTTTTCACATCTCTTGCAACTACAGCTGCAATTTGCTGTCCTACATAATGTACAGTTTCCATAGCAAAAATATATCTATCTTTCATGTATAAACCGAATTTAAATGGGAAATCTTTTCCTGTGAATACACCAACTACACCCGGAAATTTTTCTGCTTCGGTAGTATCTATGTTAATTATTTTAGCATGAGCTTCTGTACTTTCTACAATTGCCGCAAAATGCAGGTTTGGTCCAAATTCAAGATCATCAGTATAACGTGTTGCACCAGATATTTTTTCTTTACCATCAATTCTAACTAAGGGTTTTCCGACGTGTTTTAGATCATTCATGATTACTCCTTTTTTTCACGCAAAGAAAAATGAGATCTCGCAGAGTACGCAGAGAGATGTAATAAAATCTTTTCTCTTTGCGCTCTCAGCGTGAATTTTTTTATCTTCAAAGTGAACTTTTCATAA
>JAVCCD010000082.1 GCA_030765665.1 Candidatus Tenebribacter mawsonii
ATATATTGCATACAAACTTGTAAGAAAAGGCGGTAAAGGATTAGATCGATTATCACAATCTTTGTTTAATTCTAACGTTGATCTAAATCCGCATCAGGTTGAAGCTGCCCTTTTTGCAATTCGTTCACCATTCACAAAAGGTGTTTTATTGGCAGATGAAGTCGGTCTCGGTAAAACAATCGAAGCAGGATTGGTAATTTCACAATTTTGGGCAGAAAGTAAGAAAAAAATAATAGTGATTTGTCCTGCATCTTTGAGGAAACAATGGCAAATTGAATTAGAAGATAAATTTAATATTCCCTGCCAAATCATTGATGGAAGAACTTATAAAAAATTCCAAAGAAATGGTGCTATCAATCCTTTTGACTTTAAAGAAGTAATTATTACATCAATTCATTATTCCGCACGAAAAGCAATTGATCTAAGAGCAGTAAAATGGGATTTGGTAGTAATTGATGAAGCACATAAATTAAGAAACTCACATAGACAAAGTAATAAAATTGGTCAGAAATTAAGATGGGCAACAGAAGATAAAAGAAAAATATTGCTTACGGCAACTCCACTACAAAATTCATTAACCGAACTTTTTGGTATTATCGGTGTTATCGACGAAAAACTTTTTGGAGATTTACCTACTTTCCGAACTTTATATGCAAATTCTGATGGAGACCTTAATGATCTGAAATCCAGAATCAGCTCAATTTGTAAAAGAAGTCTCAGAAAAGATGTTCTGGATTTTGTAAAATATACTGAAAGAAAGCTAATAACAATTGATTTTATTGCAACAGATGAGGAATACAAACTTTACAAAGCTGTTTCAAGTTTTCTGCAAAGAGAAGAAACATATTCTTTTCCAAAAAGACAAAAGCATCTCATCATAATGATTGTGCGAAAAGTTATGGCATCTTCTACTTTTGCTTTATCACGAACCTTGGAAACAATTAAAAAGCGACTCGTTGATATGAATAAAAATATCCCTGAGAAGAAAGACATATTAACTTCTCTTTTGGAAAGCACAGAAATTGATGATGAGATTCTTGAAGATATTTTATCAGAAAATTCTGAAAACTCAACAATTGATGAACCAACCCAAGAAATTGATAAAAAGAAATTAGAAGAAGAAATAAAAGAAGTTGAACGTCTTATTCTTTGGTCTAAAAGCCTGAGAATAGACAGCAAAACTAAGCATCTAACCGAAGCCTTAAATATTGGTTACGAGCAGATGGAGCTTTTGGGAGCAGAAAAAAAAGCTGTAATATTTACCGAATCCAGACGAACAATGGAATTCCTGAGAGATTATCTGGATAATAACGGTTATAAAGGAAAAGTTATTACTTTCTCAGGTTCAAACAAAGATCCCAGAATAAAAGAAGTTTATGCAAAGTGGCTGATAGACAATAGTGAAACAGGCAGGATTACAGGTTCGAAAGCTGTAGATATCAGACACGCAATAATAGAAAATTTTAAAGCTGAATCTGAAATTTTAATTGCGACAGAAGCAGGAGCAGAAGGAATTAATCTTCAATTTTGTTCGCTTTTAATTAATTTTGATCTGCCTTGGAATCCACAAAGGATTGAACAGAGGATCGGTCGTATTCATCGTTACGGACAAAAATTTGATATTGTTGTCATCAACTTCCTGAATAAAAGAAATGCTGCAGATATGAGAGTTTATGATTTACTGCAACACAAATTCAACCTGTTTGAGGGAATTTTCGGTTCTTCCGATGAAGTTCTCGGGCAATTAGAAAGCTCGGCAGGATTAGAAGCAAGAATCACTGCAATTTACCAGAATTGCAGAACCGAAGATGAAATCAATAAACAGTTTAATAATTTACAACGGGAATTGGAAGAGCAGATTCAAAATAAACTATCCAAAACAAAAGAGCAATTGTTCATTCATTTTGACGAAGATGTTCACAAAAAAATTAAAATAAATTATGATGAAGCGATTCAGGCTTTAGACAATATCGGTAAAGATTTTTGGGATTTATCAAAATCCGTTTTGGAAAATCAGGCAGAATTTAATGATGATTTATTGCAATTCGTTTTCAAAAATAAGTATCTGAATAAGATACCTTCAGGAAACTACTATTTATCTAATAACAGAAAAGCAGAAGAAGACAGCGGTTTCCGATACACAATGAATCATCCTCTTGGTGAGTATTGCATAAAAACTGCAAAAAAATATGACCTGCAACCTGCGGAAGTAGAATTTTCTATCAGTGATTATGATGCAAAAATCTCCGTCTTGGAAAAAATGAAAAATAAAACAGGCTGGCTGATATTACAGATGTTATCTATAGAAAGCATTGAAAATGAGGAGTATTTATTGTTTTCGGGATTTGATGAAAACGGAGAATATACAGATCCTGAGATATTCAAAAAAATGTTCAGACTAAATTCTAACAAAATTAAGATGATAGATGTTCCTCCTGAAACTGAAAAAAAGCTGATAGATAATGGTAAGATATTTGCCCAATCTACAGCAAGACAAGCTTTGGAACAAAATAATATTCTATTTTTAGAGCGTAGAGAACAATTATACCGATGGGCGGAAGATGTTGTAATTTCGGCAGAAAAAACATTGCAACAGATAAAAGCAGAACTGCGAGCAAAAGAACACGAAGCAGGATTTGCTACAACGATAGAGCAACAACGAGAAGCTCAGCAGAAAATCACCGAATTAGAAAAAAAGAAAAGAGCTTCCAGACGAAACATCTGGGAAATTGAAGACAACATTGCCGATAAAAGAAATTTGTTGATTAAAGAACTGGAAAAAAAGATGACACAGAACATAAAAACAGAAACTTTGTTTATGATTAAATGGAGAATTGTTTAACAGGGAACGCAAGCTTCCAGCTTGCAAGGAAATATTATGAATAATAACAAAATCAGAGGTTGGCATAAAAGAGGATATTTACCACACTTTGATTGTGATCAAGTTTATCAGTTTGTTACATTCAGATTATTTGATTCAGTGCCGAGAGATGTTATTGAAAAATGGAAGAATGAATTAAATATTACTACGAAGACCGATATGAAATCTAAAGAATACATTAAATATCAGCACAAAATTTTAAAATATGAAGATAAAGGCTACGGACAATGTTTTCTAAAAGATGATAGAATATTCGATATTGTTAAGAATGCATTATCGTTTTTTGATGGGAAAAGATACGATTTAATTAATTGGGTAATTATGCCGAATCACGTTCACATCTTATTTAAACCATTTTTTGGAAATAGCCTTACAAATATTATACATAGTTGGAAATCATTTACAGCTAATGAAGCAAATAAAATTTTACAAAGAAAAGGAAATTTCTGGATGAAAGATTATTATGATAGATACATTAGGAACGATGAGCATTTTCAAGCTGTTGTTCAATATATAAAAAATAACAATTCAAAGAATATTGGGAACACAACAGCAAATGTGCAAGCTGGAAGCTTGCGTTCCCAGTATAAAATGGAGCAAAATAAATGACAAAACTAAACGAACTGATAAATAAACTCGAAGAACTATTTGAACTTGATAAAACCGATCTCGATTTTGGAATTTACAGAATAGTAAAGCAAAGACAAAATCGAATAAAAGATTTTTTGAACAAGAAACTACCAATAAAAGTGCAAACAATTCTCGGGAAAACAAATGCCGAAGAACAAGCAGATGAACTTCAAAAATACAAAGCGGAATGCATTAGCAGTTTTGGACAAATTGCTTTTGAAGAGAACGGACAGCTAACAGAAATGTTTGCTCAAACTCCTGCAGGAAAGAGATATTCTGATGCTCTAAAAAAATCTCAGAATAAATCAGTTTCTACTCAATTAGAAACAGAAGTTTATTCTCATCTTCTCGATTTCTTCAGCAGATATTACCAGGATGGCGATTTTATTTCCCAAAGACGCTCGGCAGTAAAAGATAAATATGCAATACCTTACAACGGTGAAGAAGTTGTGATGCATTGGGCAAACAAAGATCAGTATTACATAAAATCTTCCGAAAACCTGAAAGATTATGTTTTTACACTGGGAACTGGGAACG
This sequence comes from Candidatus Tenebribacter mawsonii, assembly GCA_030765665.1. Classification (GTDB taxonomy): domain Bacteria; phylum Cloacimonadota; class Cloacimonadia; order Cloacimonadales; family TCS61; genus Tenebribacter; species Tenebribacter mawsonii. The sequence continues at coordinate 4,049 of JAVCCD010000082.1, forward strand.
CAGGCATCTTGCCTGCAAATATGCAAACCGGAAACGAGCAAATTAGCGGACAAGAGGTCCACTCTCCCGGTAGACTCAAGTTCCGTCTGGCAGGAATGGACGCTGTAAAAGACAACAACAAAGCCAAACGCCAAATGGTTCTATACAAAGAAGCAGACGGAAAGTATGATGAAGAAGGGATAATTAATATTGAACAAAACGAAAATAACCTCGTTATTCCTTTCTATTTTAAAGAAGTAAAAAAAGCTCTTACCCAAAAGCAGCATCTCGAATCTTTGGAAAATGAAATTACCGAATTATTAGATGAAAATTGGAAAAACATTCTTTTGGCAAATGACAATACTTTTGCAGGAAAAGACTCCCGAACAATTCTTGCAAAACACCTTCTGTCCTACATTCGCAAACAAACTTCAGATTTCTTTATCCACAAAGATCTGGGCGGTTTCCTGAAAAACGAATTGGACTTCTATATAAAAAATGAAGTGATGTATCTTGATGATGTA
>JAVCCD010000115.1 GCA_030765665.1 Candidatus Tenebribacter mawsonii
ATCGCTTTTTAATATTTTGCCGTCGGTAGCATGTTTCCAGGTTATTAAGCCCATATAGATTTTTTGGGCATCAGCTTCGGTATAAATGATCTCAGCTGCGGTTTTGCCTGTAATTGCCCAATGTAATTTGTTTTGAACAGATGCAAAAAGATGTTTTGTTATTTCGGCTTTGTTGTCGTAGTCGGCAGAAAGAGCATAAATATCTGTTATTTTTTGATATAACCTTCTTTCACTTAAACGAATTTCTCGAACTCGCTCCAGCATTTCTTCAAAGTAATCTATACCAAAGTGTTTTATCTGCTTGAGTCTTTCATCATCCATTGCAAAACCTTTGATGATATATTCGTGCAGAATTTCTGTAGCCCATTTTCTGAACTCTGTTGCTCTGTGCGAATTTACACGATATCCTACAGCTGTAATAGATTTTAGATTATAATATTTTGTAGAGTATGATTTGCCATCTTCGGCAGTATGTGCAAAATTTGCACATACTGAATTTTCTTCTAATTCGCCTTCATCAAAGATATTCCTTAAATGCTTGCTTATTACACTTCTGTCTTTTTCAAAAAGCTCTGATATTAGCTTTTGAGTAAGCCAAAGCGTTTCATCTTTAAAGAAAACATCAATATTTACCTTACCGTTTTCTGTTTGGAATATTACAAAATTTGAAAATTTTTGTAAGCTTTTATCGGAAATACTATTTTTATTATCGCTCATAATTATATTTCCGCTTTTAATTGTTCTGAATTTTCTTCAGCTTTGATATCATAAAACTCTTTCGTAAGTTTTTTATCTTCTTCAGAAACTTTGAAATCCTCATCATCGATCGAAGAGAGATTAACATATAACTGGTTTTTATTTAGAATTTGCAGAAGAATATCTTTTTGTTGTTGTAAGGTAAGTTCTTTAAAATCTTCAATTTCGTCATCTTGCTTTTTGATATCTACATTGTAATTAATGAAACTGTGTTCTTTCATTTCTTCCCAGATTTTCAAAAGTTTTTTACTGTCTTTGGCAACTTCAATCTGTTCGATGAAAGCTTGGTTGTATTTTTTGAGTTCACAATAAACGAAATCTCCACCACCTTGCCAGTTTACTACTTTCGAAATACCGCCTTCATCATACATTAGTTTTTCTAATAATTCACCTTCTGATTTCTCATTTTTACCAATTACTTTTTTTAATCTTTCTACTGTAATAGTATCAATATAATCCATTTGCTCTATTGTAATAAATTGTCTGTTCATTTTATGAGCAACTGCTGCTGTAGTTGAACTTCCAGCAAAAAAGTCTAATACAATGTCTCCTTTATTTGAACCAATATGGATAATTCTTTGTAGTAATTTTTCAGGTTTTGGTGTTGAAAATGGGGAATTTATGCCAAATAGATTTATTGATTCTTGTTTCGCTTCTTGATTGTGACCCACTTCTTTATTTGCCCACCAACTCCAAGAAGTGATGCCTTTTGATTCTGATAAATAAGTTTTTCTTCTTGGCATTGCATTACCATTTATGCCATACCAAATACGATCTTCTTTATCTAATTTAAAAAATTCGGATTCGATTTTAGACCAACATTTTCTTGGTGGAGGAGAATATTTAGCACCTTTTGGTGTAGTTATCTCATACATCTGATTAGGTCTGAAACCTGTAGCAGTAAAATCTGTGGAAACCCAAGCTCCCTTTGGATCATTATCAGGATTTTTAAATTTTCTTTTTTGTTCATCTGTTAGGGGAATTGGATTACATCTTTCTCTAAAATTTCTTTCATCTTTCGAAAAAACTAGAATATGATCATGGGCATCACCCAAAACTAATCGTGAATCTGGTGATGTTCTTTTTTGCCACAAAACATTTACGATAAAACCTTTTGGAAATATACTATCCAGCATTACTTTTAAATAATGTGCTTCTTCATCACCTATATTTATCCAAATGGAACCATCCTTTCTCAAAAGTCTCTTTGCTGTTTCCAACCTGTTTTTCATAAAAGTAAGCCAGGTGCTGTGATTAAAATTGTCATTATATCCAAAACTGTCATTTCCTGTATTGTAGGGTGGATCAATATAAATAAGTTTTACTTTTTCTTCAAAGCGAGGTAACAGACTGTGTAATGCTAATAGATTGTTTCCTTTAATGATCAGGTTTTCTTTGATGTTACCTTTTTTATCAGTTTTCAGTTTTGTAACTTTTTCCTCTCCATCTGTTGTATATCTTTTCCAATTCGTAAGAATTTTTGGTTCGAATAATTGGTCAATTTCTTCTTGAGCGAGAAGTTCATTAAAGAAAATTTCAGGTCGCTTCTGGTCTTCTTTGTTTTGTCCACCTTCCAGAACGCATTCTTTAAATGGCCGAACAAGAGAAACTTCATTTCGTTGGTTCAAAAATTTACCATTGATATTCAGTCCGATTTTGTTTTTATATCTTGTATAGCTGTCTTTCAGAAAGTTTTTGTTCTCCATATATTGAACAAACAGATTAATATCGAAAACCCAATGTCCCTTTATTTCCGTGAAGAATTTATTTTTTATCTCATCAATTTCGATCAACAGTTCAATTAATCTGGGATTTATATTATAAGCTGCATCAATTATTATGAATTTTTTCAGGTCACCGTTATCATTGATAAAGTTTGATTCTCTGGAAAGTTGTTCTGTTAGAACTTCGTGAAATTTGTTCATCAATTTCTCCTACTTCAGTTTGTATCGAATGAAATATTTTTTGTTATTCTGGCAACCGAAAATTATTGAAACAAAGATTCTTGAAATTTTCAAGATTAGAAAGGCATATTAATTGAGAAATATTAACATAATCTCTAATGTTTCCCTTTTTATTAGGATTTTCATCTCCCCATTGTTTTACTGTTCTACCGAAAAGAGCCATATTTAATATATCAGCTTCTGTTGCATAAATAATACTCATTTGCTTTATTGTTAATTCTTTTGGGATTAGATTTTCTTTTATCGCAGCAGTATGAGTTCTGTAATTAATTTTTGTTAGATTACGTTTAATGTTCCAACCGAGTAATTTCTGTTCTTGTTCTTTTAAACGTTGAAATTCTTTGATTAGATATATTTTAAATTCTGGGCTGATCCACATACCAAATTCAAAAGCTATATCTTTATGAGCATAAGTTCCA
>JAVCCD010000138.1 GCA_030765665.1 Candidatus Tenebribacter mawsonii
AATTAAAAAACGACTTTGATAGACAAATTATCAATACAAAAAATCTAACACTCCATTAAATATTGTATTGTTAATAATTATCTTTTAAAACATTGCTTTAACACTGCTTTCAATTTGAGATTCATATATAGATCACTGGTTTCCAAAAATCGTATGAATTCTGAATTTAGATATTTTTGATCAATTCTCAATTGTATATAGCATCTTTTTCCTTTCCCTCTAATTGAAGTAACAGACATCTCTCCCATTTCGATCTGTACATCTGCAACATTCATCAGGTAATTCGTGAAGTGATTGAATACTTTATCCAGCTCTGCCTGAATGGTTTCATCTCCGGGTGTTATGCAGTTCTCTGCAACATGATTATTAAGATATTTATTTATTTTGGGGGAGTATGTCTGAAAGGCGATGTTTTTCGCTGCTAATCTGGCTAAATATTCATCCGGATTTTCTGCTTCTGCACAACTAACTACATAACCATCTTCCTGTGCTTTGTACCAAATTGGAACTGTAGGTTCAGTTTGTTTTTTCACCATTGTGCAGGAAATGGTGATGAGAATTATAAGTAATAAAATAGGGGGGTTCATTCTTAACTCCTAATTCGTAATTTCCCTTGATTCTTAAGCCATTTGAGGGCTTCTCTTTTACTTAGATTTGCAAGTTCATTATTTTCTACAAAATTTATCACAGCTTCAGCGTCTGTTTTAGAATATTCACGTAATATCCAACCAATTGCTTTATTTATAAAAAATTCTTTACTCCCAATTAATTGCATAATTAATTTTTCCATCAGCATTTCATCAGTTTTATCTTTGTAGCTGAGTTGGAATAAAAGACAGGTTCGCTGTAACCACATATTCTCACTTTTCATCCATCTATTAATGTATTTATCACGAAGATGAGGAAACCTTTTAAAATGTTCTCCCACCATCCAGCTGGCTAAACCATCCACACTATCCCACCACGATTTTGTGATAATAAGCTGCTCAAATAGATCAATAAAATCTTCATCCCATTTTTTTGTGAATTTCCTTAATAAACTAATTGCAGCATATTGATATTCCCGTTCTGGCAGTTCCCACAAATCTAATGTAATCTGCTTTAATTCCGATGTTTCAGGTAGACCGTTTTCTATAATATGAGATCTTAAAAGTTCTTTACGTTTCGGTGTTTTAATCCCCAGATACGGAAATAGATTCTTCATGTATTTTGCCATTGGTTCAGCATTGACAGGATTGGTGTTTTCATTAAACAAGCTCACTAATGGACTTATAAAATTATGCATTGATCAATCTCCAAATTTATAGACAAGTTTAAGAATATCATAAGCGAAAAAGGGATTAGTATCCTGATCAGTAAAGCCAGAATATTCACGACCATAAAATTGATGATTCTCACCTAATATATAATATCCAATTTTAAAATTACTTTCTATAAATATGTTTTTTCTTACATTCAAACCCAAACCAATACTTGTCCCAATACCCATTTTATATATTGATTTTTCCTGATAACTATAAATGTTGTTCATTCTTCCAGGTAAACCACTAAGATAAGTATTCCTTATGAAATTCCCACCAATAATATAAAATGGGCATACATTTAGAAATGGAATTCTTTTTTTGTAAGAAATATTAATATCAAGAATTTGATAATATGGCTCAAGATTAATTTCACTTTTATAATAATAGTCCAATTCTATCCTTAATCTATTATTAATAATGTTATTTATTGATATGCCAAATTGTAATGGGTTGCCTTCTTCAAATGAAACAAGTCGGTAACAATCAGCATTAAGAGAAATCGTCTTTGATTGTTTTTCGGAAATTGTTTCCTGACAACTTAAGCCATTGACGCTTATGATAAGGAAGAATAAAATTAAATATCTTTTTTGTATGCTAACTAATAAGTTATTTTTTTTCATTATTGATCTCCATATTTTTCTGAATTTATAAAATTCTTAAAAATAAGAAAATTCTGTTTGATTTGAATTTCGTTTTCCAATTCATCTTTGTAATACTTATTATCGTTTGGAAATTCTAACAAGTGGTTTTTAACCATTTCGTTTCCATTTTCAAACTGCATTTCAGGATGAAATTGAACACCCCAAACCGGTAAGTTCTTATATTGAAAAGCTTGTACTGCACAATCTTCATTTGTAGCAATTATTGTAAAATCATCATTAAAATTGCAAACTTCATCGTAATGTGATTCCAGAAATACAGGACTGGAAATTCCTGTGAAAAGAGGATTTTCTTTGATCTGCATTTTCTTCCAACCGAATTCAGGAGTTGTTGTTCTTCTGCAAGCATTTGTCCCTACTATTGCTCTGGCTATCATTTGATGACCATGACAAATTCCCAAAATTGGTTTCTCCATTTCTATAAAGTAGTTAATAACCATCATAATTATTTTATCAAATTTGCTTCTTTTCGAGGCGGAAAGCGATGAACCAGTGATTAACAAATGTGAATATTTTGAAAATATCTCTTCATTAGTAATAAAATCGTCTAATATCTCATCTTCTAAATGTACAATCTCATATGGAAATTCATTCATAATGAAAGGTAGTATTTTTACATCAAAACCAATTTTATATTTTTCTGTAATTATTGTATTGAACGCGAGAAGCATAACTTAATAACCTTCCTTAATAATTTAAATAACTACTTATTTAATATTTCTTTATCTGTCATATTATTTTTTTTCCATAATTGAGAAATCATCATTCCTGCTAACATCAGCAAACATCCTACAATAGTATTCAAATTCAATGTTTCTTTTAGGATCAAGACCCCACCTGTTACAGCAAAAACAGCTTCTAAACTTAATATAATTGCAGCATGTGTGGGATGAGCTTTTTTCTGAGCTATAATCTGTAACGTGAATCCAATTCCAACCGAAACTAAACCTCCATAAACAAGTGGTATTAATGCAGCATAAATTGCCGTCCATGTTGATGTTTCTGTAAATAACATAACCATAAAACACAGAATGGAAGTTACTAAAAACTGGATACAGGCAATAATTATTGGTTCTACTTTCTTGGCAAAATTATCTATTAGCAAAACATGAACTGCCCAAATTATAGAACTTACAAAAACAAGGAGATTTCCGAAATTCATCGAAATGTTTTCTGTAGCGCTAAGAAAATACAATCCGGAAACTGCCAATATTGCACCAATCCAGGTTGTCTTAAAAGTTTTTCGACCGATAAACATCCCCAAAATTGGAACTATGACAACATATATTCCTGTTATGAATCCTGCATTCCCCGCTGTAGTATAGATGAGCCCAACTTGCTGAAAAGAAGATGCAATAAATAGAACTGAACCTAGAATAATTCCGTACTTAAGATTAACTTTTGCAGAAGTTGTAACAGATACCTTTTTCTTTAGAACTATGGGAATCAAAAATAATCCTCCCATCGCAAACCTGATAGCATTATATGTAAATGGTCCTATATATTGCATTCCTGCTCTTTGAGCAACGAAGCCAAATCCCCAGATAATTGCAGAGGTTAATAGCAAAAGATCTGTTTTATATTTACTCATAATTATGAATTTATCTCAATTACCAATCCTAAATGATCTGATGGATAAATTCCATCTTTGTCAGGTTTATTCCCAATTAATTTTATGCTTTTTATCTCTTTTGCGATAGGCTCATTTGCCCAACAAAAATCAATTCGTTTTATAGGATCCTTGCTAGGATATGAGAATCCTTTTTTCTCAGGATTTAGTTTTTTCCAGATATCTATCAACCCCTGCATTATAAGTTTGTGAATGTTTTCATTTTGTGGTGTTGCATTCATATCTCCCAATAAAATCATGGGATATCCTGCAAACCGATCAGTATAGCTCATCACTTCTCCAATATTAGATCTCAAATTCATCTCTTCATTTGAAAAATGTGTATTGAAAAGAAAGAAAACAAAATTGTTTGAGACAATTGCAGAATATTGTGTAATCCGCATATTCATATCTTTTGGATTGTTAATATGAGAGTGGAATATGGTTCCTGTTTCCATAATATCATTTTTTGAGATTATTGAAAGTCCTTCCCAAAAACCACTTGGTTCGTAATGCATTGCAGGTTGAGTAATAATTTTTGCATCAATAAACTTATTTTCACTTTGTAATTGTGTAAGAATCTGCTCAGCAGAATTCATGTAAGTAGCTTTTGTGCTCGGATGATCTTTGTTAAATCTTACTTCCTGCAAAGCAATTATGTCTGCATCTGATTTTATTATCTCATCCGCGATCAAATTTTTTCTTATTATCCATCTGGGATGATCATCGTAATTTGCAATGTTCCACGATACTATTTTCATAATTCCTCTCGTACCTTAACGTTGTAAGTTAATGATAATATTCTCCGTCTTTGTACCTTAACGTTGCACGTTAAGGATAATATTTTCCGTCTTCGTACCTTAACGTTGCACGTTAAGGGAAATATTTTCCGTCTTCGTACCTTAACGTTGTAAGTTAAGGATAATATTCTCTGTCTTCGCACCTTAACGTTGCACGTTAATGATAATATTCTCCGTCTTCGTACCTTAACGTTGCACGTTAAGGATAATATAGGCGACGTACAACGTCACTGTACATTAAACCCCAATATTACGCAACAAAGATTCATCAATCCAAGTAAATTTCCATTCTTGCCAATTTTTTATTAGTTTTGCTTTTACTGGATTATTTAAAATATACCAGACGATAGAATTAAATTCTTCCTCAGTTCTACAATAATGATCAAAGTATTCACGATGCCAAAATTGACCTGTCCGATCTAATAACTGATTACATTTTCTAGCAGTAAAACGTTTATGATTTTGCATTATATATGGTAGAGAATGCGGATTAACGTCCTTTTTCTTTAATGTAAGAAGCACATGCACGTGATTGGGCATAATACAAAAACAATGAAGATCATAAAACTTTTCATTTCCAAAAATAAGGCTTATCTGAACAATCTCAGCTAAATCGGCTTGCATTAACCAACGAGGTGATATGTTTTTTGATAAATGTTGATCGTATAAATCGAATAATTGGAATTCAAATTTGTAAACCTGATCATACGATAATTTTTTGTTTGTATAATATTCTTTTTTCTTATTACTTAGAAGCTGCTTTAATTTTTCAGGTGAATTTAATTTCAAATTATAGGTTATAAAAATTGGAGTATCTTCTGGAAAGATATGAGGAAGATTTCCTCTATGGAATAATTTATAAATATCTTTCATTTCTCCTCTTGTACCTTAACGTTGCACGTTAAGGATAATATTTTCCGTCTTCGTACCTTAACGTTGCACGTTAAGGATAATATTCTCCGTCTTCGTACCTTAACGTTGTAAGTTAATGATAATATTCTCTGTCTTCGTACCTTAACGTTGCACGTTAAGGATAATATAGGCGACGTACAACGTCACCGTACATATCATTCAGGGTGCATAAATTATGCACCCTGAATGAATATTAATTTCGAAAAAATCTATTTA
>JAVCCD010000253.1 GCA_030765665.1 Candidatus Tenebribacter mawsonii
ATAGCTTACATCGCCGCTAGCGGCTTAGTTCAACAAAAGCACCTGCGGTTGGGTTATCTGTCCGCTTTCGTCTGAATCGTTCCGATTCAAACTTTGGTTTGTCCGCTTTCAGTTGGGATCGTTCCGATCCCGCAGCGTGCTTGAACATTATGTGTTACTAAAAGAATATCTGATTTGAGTTCGAGTTTTAAAGAAAAAAGTAAACTGAGATTTAATTCAGAATGGATCTTTAAAATTTTATAAAGTGTTTCGATTATTTTTCAAAACAAACTGATAAAAGCAATGCTGAAATACTACTCAGAATGCCATTTATTATCCGTGTTTCTCAGCGAAAATCTATGAGTTAATATTACAAATCTTGCTAATTCAATTACTAACTAAAAATCAAACAGATCGCCCAGGGTTTCTTCCTGTTTGTTTTTCTGCTTACCAAATTGCTGTACGAGCCGTTTATCCATTTGATGATCTTTCCTGGATTTTCTTCCTGTGCGGAGTCCTGTTTCTTTTTTACCTCCTGTTTCATGACCACATTTGCGATCACTGCATACCAGTTTATCAGTAAATTTCATCATCGGTTTTCCGCAGATCGGGCATTTTTCTTTACTTAGATTAGTGATCTCGAATTTCAAATTAGAAGCTTTTATCTTCTTGATCAAATCTACAGTATTCATTTTTATATCTGTAATGAAATGGTTCTTGCTATCTTGTCCGGCAGCAATCTTTCCCAAACGCTTTTCCCACTCTGCTGTAAGTTCAGGATGTTTAAGAGATTCCGGTACAAGTTTTATCAATTGAAAGGCTTTGGCTGTAGGAATCATTGATTTTCCACTTCGTTCTACGTAATAACCCTTTATCAGCTTTTCAATAATATCAGCTCTGGTAGCTGGAGTTCCCAATCCACCTGTTTTTATTGAATCCCGAAGCTCTTCATCTTCGATGAATTTACTCGGATTTTCCATAGCTGTAAGTAAAGTTGCTTCTGTATAGCGGGAAGGTGGTTTGGTTTGGGAAGCAACAAGTTTCAAATCGTTTACTTTTACGATCTGTCCTTTGGTAAGTTCTGGAATTGAACGAGTAGAATCTTCTTCGTCATCATCATCTTTTATAACAGCAGAAACTGCTCTCCAACCTAGATCTTTCACGATTCTGCCAGTTGTTTTGAATGTTTCTTTATCAATTTCGAGCATTAAAGTGATTTGTTCAAATTTATAGGGTGGATACAAAACTGTAATGAAGCGTTTCACGATCAGATCATAAATTTTCTTTTCGTCATTGGATAGTGAATTCAGATACACAGGAATCTCTGTGGGAATTATAGCATGATGATCACTGACCTTCGCATCATTGACAAATCTGGCAGTTGGCTTAATTTCCTGCTGTAAAAGAGGTTGAGCCTTACTGCTATAACCTGCTTTGGCAACTTGCTGCAAACGCTGTTTCAGGGTGGGAATCATATCTTTAGTTATATAGCGGGAATCAGTCCTGGGATAGGTAACAAGTTTGAATCGTTCATAAAGAGTCTGCGTATGTCGTAATGTATCTTTCGCACTCATTCCGTATCTTCGATTTGCATCACGTTGTAGTTCTGTAAGATCATAAGCCAGTGGTGCTGATTCTGATCTGGTTTTTTTTGTACTCGAAGAAACAACTGCATCTTTTTCTTTCAATTTCTGCAGCAGATTATCTGCCTTTGTTCTATCAAAAATTCTATCATGACCATTTCCATCCTGCCAGGAAGCTGTAAATCCTGTGCAAATCGCATTTAATTTCCAAAATTTCACAGGATCAAATTTCACAATTTCTTCTTCACGATTTACGATGAGTGCCAGAGTTGGTGTTTGAACTCTACCGGCATTCAAACGGGCATCAAATTTACAGGTGAGAGCTCGGGTAACGTTCAAACCCACCAGCCAGTCAGCTTCAGCTCTGCCAACAGCTGCATGAAACAGGTCATCATAATCTTTAGCAGATTTCAGATTGGCGAATCCATCTTTGATGGCAGAATCAGTTTGAGAAGAGATCCATAACCTTTTCATCGGTTTTTTCTTCCAACCACCCAGCATTACTATCCAACGAGCTACCAGCTCTCCTTCTCTACCTGCATCTGTGGCAATGATAACTTCTGCGATGTCTTTTCTTTGTAATAAAGATTTTACGGTTTTAAACTGCTGAGATGTCTGCTTGATCACTTTCAATTTCATTTTTTCCGGGATCATAGGCAGGTAATCCAAATTCCAATGCTTAAATTTAGCATCATATGTTTCCGGCTCCGCTAAAGTTACCAGGTGACCCAACGCCCAGGTAACCACATATTTATCACCTTCCATAAATCCTTTTCCGCGCGGACGGCAATTTAGCACTCTTCCTAAATCTCTTCCCACACTCGGTTTTTCTGCTAACACTAATGATTTCATTTTAAATCCTTACAAAAATATATATGGAATTCATTTTAGTTTTGTCCGAATTTTGTAAAGAAGAAAGGCAAACCAAAGAATTGTAAAAGGACAAGTTTAGTAACCTAAATGAAATTTATTGATTCTTAACATTTCTTAAGTAATATTTGATAGTGTAAAAATGGAGGATTAATGAATAAAATAAAGGTTCTGTTCGTTTGCATTCACAATTCAGCTCGCAGCCAGATGGCAGAAGCTCTGCTACAGCATCATGCATCAGAAATGTTCCAAGTAGAAAGCGCCGGTTTAGAGCCAGGAGTTCTCAATTCAATAGCCGTACAAGCCATGCAGGAAATGAATATAGATATCTCCAGAAAACAAACTGACAATGTTTTCGAATTTTTAAAAGAAAGAAGATCATATAATTTTGTGATTACGGTTTGTGATGAATCTCAAAGCGAAAGATGCCCAATCTTCCCAGGATACAGTCAACGTTTACATTGGAGCTTTAAAGATCCTTCTTCCTTAACAGGAACTGAAGAAGATAAACTTAGAGATACAATAGAAATAAGATTGAATTAAAAATCATTGAATTCATTGAGAGCACAAAAAAGGTTTTGAAATAATTATTACAATTATAAAGTTAGGAAAATTTCATTTGGGAGCATGATAATTTTAAAAAAGCAAAAAAGCATTTCCTAATATTTGTCACCGTGCACCAACCCATCTTGAAATAATTTAGTAATCTTTATACAATCTTAACATTTCTTTAATATAATTAGTAAGTTATTTTAAGGAGAAACTATGATCCCAACAATATTTAAATTATTAGGTGCTCTTGGAGTATTCCTGTATGGAATGCGAGTGATGAGTGACGGTATTCAAAAAGTTGCCGGCAACAGGATGCAGTCGATTTTGAATTATATGACTGCAAATCGTACTTTGGCCGTTCTTACAGGTTTTATTATCACAGGCCTACTCCAATCTTCTTCTGCCACCACAGTGATGGTAGTAAGCTTTGTAAATGCCAGTTTGTTGAGTCTCACACAGGCTATCGGTGTAGTGATGGGTGCAAATATCGGTACAACAGTAACCACCTGGATCGTATCAATTATCGGATTTAAATTTAAAATAACCTCCATTGCTTTACCAATTGTTGGAATTGGTTTACCATTTATGTTTTCTAAACTCAAAAAGAGAAGAGACACAGGTGAAATATTAATTGGATTTGGATTACTTTTTTTGGGACTGATGTTTTTGAAGGAATCAGTTCCAGATATCAAAAGCAATCCGGAAGTTCTGGAATTTCTCAAGAACTACACCGATCTGGGATTTCTCTCATTTATTATTTTTGTTCTCGTTGGTTCTGTTCTTACGGTTATAGTACAATCTTCCAGTGCAGCAATGGCGATAACAGTAACAATGGCAGCTTTTGGTTGGATCGGCTTTGAGACTGCTGCGGCAATTGTGCTGGGTGAGAATATTGGAACAACAGTAACTGCTTATCTAGCTTCACTGGGAACAAATGTTAACGCTCGACGAACAGCACGAGCTCATTTTCTTTTTAATATTTTTGGTGTAATTTGGATGGCGATTATTTTCCGTCATTTTACACAATTTATTCTCAACATCGCACCTTGGGATCCGCTTCAAATAAAAGTGATTGATGGTAAAGAGATAATGGTAAATCTGCCACTTAATCTATCTCTCTTTCACACAGTTTTCAATATTATTAATACACTCATCTTTTTACCTTTTGTTAAGCCTTTTGCTAAAATTGTAGAACGTATGGTAAAACCAAAAGAAAGTGATCTTTCAAAAGAGTATAAATTGCAATATATAGGCACAGGATTGCAGGATACAGCTCAAATGAATATTCAAACAGCAAGAGCGGAGTTGGATAAAATGGTCGAGTTAATTGATAACATGTTCAATACTTTTCTTCATGTTTTTCATAATCCAGATAAAAAAATGGGTAGCACGGTCGAACGAGTAAAAGAAATGGAAGACTTAAGTGATCAGATGCAGATAGAGATCACAAAGTACTTGGCTGAGTGTTCCAAAGAAGAATTAAGCGAGCACAATGTTATGAATGTGAGTGCCATGATGAGAATTGTAAATGAACTAGAAAATATTGGTGATAGCTGCTTTAAATTGATGGTACTTACAGAGAGAAAATATTTATCTAATATCCAGCTTCATAAAAAAGCAACTGAAGAATTTGATGATTTTACTGCACTACTTTCTGAATCTATGGGTCTTTATAAGCAAAAAATGAATGCTCATTTAGAAACACAGGTGCTGGAGCTTGCATTTAAACTGGAAACTAAAATGAATAACTTGCGAGATAACTTAAAAAAAGCCGCCCAACACCGCTTGCAAGATGGCAGTGATGTAAATGCTGAATTAATGTACTTAGATATTTTAAAACATTTCGAGCACATTGGAGATAATAGCTTGAATATTGCCCAGGCACTCAGGCAGGTTTATTAGGTAACTGTTTCAAAAAAAAACCTTCCATATTTTATTCTGGAAGGTTTTTTGTATCTTAACGTTGTACGTTAAGAAATATTAGTGACGTGCAACGTCATTGTACATTATTCATTAAAATACAAAATACCGGGAGCGTTAACTTAACTGTGTCTGCG
>JAVCCD010000233.1 GCA_030765665.1 Candidatus Tenebribacter mawsonii
AAATGTAATATTTTCCTTCGACTTCAACTATAATATAGTTTTCAGTTTCGAGAATAATTTCATACGATCGTTCACTTAGCTCTTCTTGAGTAATCTCTGGATAATTTGGTTGACTGAATAACGAAACCGTGAAAAAGGAAACAATTAAAAGTAATCGAAGTATTTTCATCTTTGAACCTCCTCGTTTATATTTGATTACTTCATAAATGTATAACGTGAGACAAAAACAGGCTTATTGTATTGAATATAAAAGAGATAGGAAAAAGATACTATGCTAGAAAATAGAATCAATTATAAAGAAGTAACAGATATAGCTTATAGAGTAGCTTCACGTTACATTTACGACAAAGACAGTGCAAAAGACATAGCACAAATAACAGCTATTGAATGTTTTATAAATGCTGAAAAATTAAGAGAAGAAAGTTTGAATTCCTGGATTTATGTTGCGGCAAAGCACAAATCAATTGATTATATAAAAAGGAAGAAAAAAGAGAGGGGATTTGAAGAAGCTATAATTGAAAGCATTGATGGTATTATAGAAAAAGATTTTCGAACCAATGAGGATTTAGATTTACTAATTGAGAATACACCCAATAAGATAGTCTCAATCAAACAGAAACAATTTTTGGAAATGATACTTAAGAACAAATATGATTTCAAATTAATTGGTTCACTTCCTACACTGCCGACTAGAATGGTTTCAATAGATAAGGATAAAATACCTGAAGCATTATTGGATAAGCTGAAGCACGGACATGATGGATTACCAATATTATCACAAAAAGAATTGGAAAAGAAACTAGCAGAGTGTAAAGGAATAGTTGATATTGTATATGAGGAAAAGGATTGAATAAAGCATTAAAGATCTATATGGAAGCTTTTGGATTTGAGTTTGGAGAAAACAATGAGGTGTAATACACATGACAAAATTTGAGAAAATATTATCAATTTCACAAACTATTATTATGTTGGGTGCTTTAATTGGAGCAATTTTTTTTGGATAAAAATAGAATGAATAAATTTAAGTTAATATCTAGTTATCAGCCAAGAGGTGACCAACCTCAGGCAATCTCTGCTTTGGTTGAAGGCATTGAGAATAAGGAAAGATTCCAGACCTTACTCGGTGTAACCGGCTCAGGGAAAACGTTCACAGTAGCTAACGTTATTCAGGAAGTAAATAAACCTACACTGGTAATTTCCCATAACAAAACTCTGGCAGCCCAATTATATGGTGAATTCAAACTTCTTTTCCCTGAAAATGCAGTTGAGTTTTTCATAAGTTATTACGATTATTATCAGCCCGAAGCTTATATCCCTGGTCAGGATGTATATATAGAAAAAGATTCAGACATCAACAGCCAAATTGAAAAATTGAGATTGCGAGCTACAATGAGTTTAATGGAACGCAGAGATGTGATCATTGTAGCAAGTGTGTCCTGCATTTATGGATTAGGAACTCCACAGAATTATCGTGATGCACTCATTCGAATAAAGGTTGGGGATATTATTGATAGAGATGAACTGCTTAAAAAACTTATAGAGATCCATTACGGTAGGAATGACATGGCGTTTGAACGTGGTGCTTTCCGGGTTCGGGGAGATATTGTTGATATTTATCCGGCATATTTGGAAAATTCCATTCGGATAGAATTCTTTGGTGATGAGATAGAAAATATATCACGTATAAATCCCTTGAATAATAGAATTCTAGAAGAAGTTGATGAATATCCTATCTATCCTGCGAATCACTTTATTATTTCTAAAGATACATTAAAGACAGCTATCGAACAGATAAAAATAGAACTGAAAGATAGAATAAATTATTTTGAAACAAATAATAAACTCTTGGAAGCACAACGTATCAATCAACGTGTGAATTTTGATATTGAAATGCTTAATGAACTTGGCTTCTGTTCCGGTATCGAGAATTATTCGCGTCATCTTACCGGTGGTAAAAAAGGTGATCCGCCATATTGTCTGTTAGATTACTTCCCAGATGATTTTCTAATGATCATTGACGAGTCTCATGCTTCAATTCCCCAAATTCATGGGATGTTTGGCGGGGATTATACACGGAAAAAAAATCTAATTGATTTTGGGTTTAGATTACCTTCCGCTTTCGATAATCGTCCTTTAAAATTTGATGAATTTGAGAATAAAATAAATCAGGTGATCTTCCTTTCTGCTACTCCTGCCGCTTATGAATTGGAAAAAACTGATGGTGTAATAGTAGAACAAGTTATTCGCCCAACCGGATTAATAGATCCGATAATCGAAATTAAGCCAATTGATACGCAGGTTGACGATCTAATAATGCAGATCAATGAGCGAACTGCCAAAAAAGAAAAAATATTGGTAACTACTCTCACTAAACGGATGGCAGAAGATTTAAGTGAATATTTAACAAAAGCAGGAATTAGAACCCGTTATCTGCACAGTGAGATCGGAACAATGGAACGATCGAAAATAATTAGAGAATTACGCCTGGATGAATTTGATGTACTGGTTGGAATAAATCTTCTACGTGAGGGACTAGACCTACCGGAAGTTTCTCTAGTTGCAATTTTAGATGCTGATAAGGCAGGTTTTTTACGCTCAGCTAGATCTCTCATTCAAACTTCCGGAAGAGCCTCTCGAAATACCAATGGAAAAGTGATTTTTTATGCTGATAAAATATCCTCGGCAATGCAGGAAGCTATCTCTGAAACTGAGCGTAGAAGAACTATACAGATTCAGTTTAATTTAGATAATAATATTACACCACAATCTATTAAGAAAAACATTGACGACATAATGATTGCAACAACTGTTGCCGACGGTTATCAAAAATCTGGTAAAAAAGATGAAAAATCAGATAGGGATAAGTTCAAAGAATATTTAGAGTTAGATTCCATAGAAAGTATTGTGGAATTATTGGAAAAAGAAATGCATGAAGCATCAGAAAATCTAAATTTTGAGAAAGCTGCTGAACTCAGAGACAGGATCTTTGAGCTTAAAGAACTATAGCTAGGGGTAATTGATACCAAAATGGACTCGCAAGATATCTGTTTTAATTTAACAAGACATCAACATACAAACTTTTACAAAATAATAAATAATAATAAATATCCAAAAACAATGGAAATTAATGGTGATCAATACTGTTATATCTATAAGGAGTTGTAATGCCGAAAAATCACAAACCTGAGGATGTTGAAAGATTCAAAGAAGGAACGATCATCAGAAATGATGATAAACATTCTAAGATGGAAGTAGAAGTTCCTGAAGTAAAATCTACAGGTGATTATAATAAAACACCAGTTTATATTTATTACGACTGGTGTAAGAAGTGTGGAATATGTGTTACCTTTTGTCCTACCGGCGCATTAGGAAGAAGACCGGATGGTGCACCCTATGTCCCTTATCCCGAAAAATGCATTCATTGTGAAATGTGTGACAGATTATGCCCTGATTTTGCAATAACAGGCGCTAAAAGGTAGGAGAAGAAATGTCGAATAATAAAATAAAACCAAAAACTGTACTAATGCAGGGTAATGAAGCTATTGCGCGTGGTGCATTAGCAGCAGGACTTGATTTCTTTGCTGGATACCCAATTACCCCATCAACGGAGATCGCAGAAATTTGTTCAGTTGAATTACCTAAAATTAAAGGGAAATTTATTCAGATGGAAGATGAGATCGCCAGCATATCTGCCATTATTGGTGCGTCATTAGCTGGTGCAAGAACAATGACAGCCACAAGTGGTCCCGGTTATTCATTAATGACAGAAGGAATTGGATTTGCAAAAATGACGGAAACACCTTGTGTAGTTGTAAATGTAATGCGGGGTGGACCTAGCACAGGTCTTCCAACTAAACCATCACAATCTGATATTATGCAGGCACGTTGGGGGAATCATGGAGATGCTCCGGCAATTGCTCTTTATCCAAACTCGGTAAGTGAAAGTTATGCGCTTTCTATTAGAGCTATGAACCTGGCAGAAAAATATAGAACATGTGTTGTAATTCTCTCTGATGAAGTGCTTGGTCATATGCGGGAACCAATTGAATTACCTGATATTTCTAAAGTTAAAATTGTAAAAAGAGTTACTCCAACTAAACCACCAGAATGGTATCAACACTATCCTGATAATCCAAAATATCCTATGCCTAAAGCATGTTTTGGAGAGGGATATCGCTTCCATGTTACGGGGCTTTCCCATGATGCAAAAGGATTTCCAACCAATAGAGCTGACGAAACAAAAATTCTTATGGATAGGCTTCGTAATAAGATTGCATATCATATTGATGATATTGTACAAATTGAAAATTATCAAATGCATGATGCAAAAATTGTTATTTTTGCAGCAGGAATAACTTCGAGAGCTGCTAAAGAAGCAGTTATGATGGCTAGAAAAAAAGGTATTAGGGTTGGAATGATGAGACCACTCACTATTTGGCCTTTCCCAGATGCTCTTGTAAAAAAATATCTAGGTGAGAAAAAGGCAATAATTGTTCCGGAACTGAATGAAGGACAACTTTCACTAGAATTGAAAAGAGTGATGGGGGGTATCTGGAATTATGAAACAAGGAAAACAAAAAAAATTAAAGAAATCAATAGAACTGACGGATTGCTTATTACACCAGATCAGATACTGCAAACAATTATGGAGGTAAAATAAAATGCAAAAAATATCTCAGAAATCCATCCATAAATATTTAAGACATGACAAAAAGTTTCCTCATGTTTGGTGTCCGGGCTGCAGTAATGGAATAGTATTGGGTGCAGTAATAAGGGCAATTGCAGAATTAGGTTTGAAGAAAGATAATATTGCCATGGTATCGGGTATTGGGTGCTCAAGCAGAATGCCTGTTTATGCTGATTTTAATACATTACACAGTTTGCATGGCAGAGCAATAGCATATGCAACTGGAGTAAAAATGTATAAACCGGAAATGGACGTAGTTGTAATTACCGGTGATGGAGATGCTACAGCAATTGGTGGTAATCATTTTATACATGCAGCACGGAGGAATATCAATCTCACAGTTGTTCTTATAAATAATAATATTTATGGAATGACCGGAGGTCAGTATTCTCCCACTACTCCTCATGGAGATATAGCTACAACAACACCGTATGGTAATATCGATCCAACTTTTGATATCTGTAAATTAGCTATTGGAGCAGGCGCAACATTTGTAGCTAGAACTTCAGCTTACCATGCCATTGAAACGCAATCTTTTATCAAACAGGCTTTTGAACATAAAGGTTTCTCATTGGTAGAAATTGTTAGTGCTTGTCCAGTTATCTACGGTCGTTTGAACAAGAAGGGTGATGCACCTACAATGATGAAGCAAATGAAAGAAAATGTGATCTCAGTAAAAGATTATGAGAAATTATCACCTGACGATAAAACGAATAAAGTAACAAGAGGTATATTAATGCATGATACCGAAAAGAAAGAATATACTGAAGCATATGGTGACTTGATAGATTCCCTTGATGAGTCAGAGGGAGGAAGCAATGAATAATAAACTATTCAAGAAGGAGATCAGGTTAAGTGGAAGCGGTGGTCAGGGTCTCATTACTGCCGGGATAATTCTAGCTAGAGCAGCAGTATTGGATAAAGTTCGAGTTACCCAAACTCAGAGTTACGGTCCAGAATCTCGTGGCGGAGCAAGTCGTGCTGATGTTATCATAAGTAACGATGAATTTTATTATCCAGAAGCTGTTAATTTTGATGTTTTACTTTCTCTTACTCAAGAAGCTTGTGATAAATATATTGTAAATCTAAAAGATTCTGGGATTTTAATCGCAGATACATCTAATATTAAGAATATTGTTCATACGGATTCGAAAGTTTATGAATTACCTTTTACGGATATTGCAATGAACAAATTAGGTACAACGCTTCCTACCAATATACTCACTCTTGCTTTTTTGGTAAAGATCACGGGCGTAGTCACAGAAAACTCTCTTAAAACTGCAGTTAGTAATTCAGTGAAATCGCAATATGTAGATTTGAATATTAAGGCTTTAAAAATTGGATTTAAGCTTGCTTCTGAAGAGATGGCAAAACAGTAGGGGATTTTGTGCCGAAAAATGTTAATCATATTGGAATAGCTGTTAGAAGCATTGAAGAGACAGCAGAGTTCTACAAAAAGCTGGGATTAGA
Organism: Candidatus Tenebribacter mawsonii; assembly: GCA_030765665.1. Classification (GTDB taxonomy): domain Bacteria; phylum Cloacimonadota; class Cloacimonadia; order Cloacimonadales; family TCS61; genus Tenebribacter; species Tenebribacter mawsonii. The sequence continues at coordinate 6,158 of JAVCCD010000233.1, forward strand.
AATTGAATCTATTGAAATAGTGGAATCACAAAAAGTTCGAGTCGCTTTCATACCCGTTGGTGATGTTAGGATTGAATTGCTGGAACCAACTTCCGATCAAAGCACAATTGCTAAGTTTATAGAAAAAAAAGGTGAAGGTATTCATCATGTTGCTTTGGGTACAGAAAACCTGATTGATAAACTTGCGGAAGCAGAAGCAAATGGTATTCGCTTAATTGACAAAACTCCCCGATTAGGTGCTCATAATGCAAAGATAGCATTTCTGCATCCTAAATCTTCTCATGGTGTTTTATTAGAATTATGCGAAGAAAATCATAAATAAAGTGATGTAGATATAGAGATAAAGTTACGTTATTTAACACTGTAAATATTAATTAGTGAGAAGTAAAAAATTAATAATATTAATTTGACAACATCTTACTAATTGAGCTTTGAGTCAAAATGAATTAGTGAAAATTATAAATTCTTTGATATTCAAAAATAGTTTCAGAGGGGTTGCTTTGATAGCATTTATAGATGATAATATTATATCTCAATTTGAGATATTTCAAACTGATGATTCTATAATGAAAATTAAAGAAAGAAGATCTTAAAAAAAGCACAGCTGCAAATTTGTAGCTGTGCTTTTTTGTAGGTTATATATTCACGATATGAAATATTATGAATATATAAGAGTGTACATAGTGTGAAAATAATTCTGCTGTGAAATATGAAATTCATAATAAAATTTTTGCAGTAGTTTAAGAAGTAAAAGAAAAAAAGTAAAATTAAGGAGGAAATATACAAATGGAAATCAAAGTTGAAATGATTGATGTGTATATCGGTGGTGAATTGTTCCAGGTTCCAAAAGGTTCGACCATTATTATGGCCATGGAATACGCAGGTTTTCAATTGAAAAAAGGTATAGGTTGCAGGGAAGGCTATTGCGGAGCCTGTGCAACAGTATATCGCGAAAAAGGTGATTATAAATTAAAAGGTGGCTTAGCTTGCCAAACAGTTGTAACAGATGGAATGACAATTGCCATGATACCATTTGTACCTGCAGAAAAACCACTCTATAATCTGAATGATCTTACTCCTGATGTAGGTACATTCACTAAGCTTTTTCCAAGTGTATTTCGATGTGTTTCTTGTAATACCTGCACCAAAGCATGCCCTCAGGATATTGAAGTAATGGATTATGTACAAGCACTTATTCGTGGAGACATTGCAAGAGCTGCAGATATCTCATTTGATTGTATTCGTTGCGGATTGTGTGCACTTCGATGCCCGGCTGAGATTGTACAATATAATGCAGGAATTCTTGCTCGTCGTTTATATGGAAAATACCTCGCAAAAAACAGTCCAGAATTAGATGAAAGATTAAAAGAATTAGAAGAAGGAAAATTTGATAAAGAAATTGAAGAATTAAAGAAAATGCCCGACGATAAACTTTCTGAAAAGTATTATAGTCGTGAGATAAAAATTTCATAGCAGGAGCGAGTAATGTATCCAGAATATATGAGTGAATCTATAAAAAAAGTAGAACAAACGCGTCCCCAAAGATTAGAGCTGGCAAAAAAACATGGAAAGAATGTTTTTCCTGGTATGGGTGAGCAAGAAAGAGCTGACATATTAGCAAAATTTCATCCCGACTATAAAGATGATGCACTCAGAGAATTACGAATTGGTCCTAATAAAGGTGACAAAATTATTAATGAAGTTGTAGATGTAATGGAATCTTATCCACGTGATTATCCTGAAACTTTTGATTTGAACAAAGTGGATATGGAAACCGATATATTAATAATAGGTGCTGGATCCGCAGGTCTTTCTGCTGCAATCGAAGCAAGTGAGAGTGATGCAGGAGTATTGCTTATAACCAAATTGCGATTAGGAGATTCTAACTCCATGATGGCACAAGGTGGTATTCAAGCTGCTGATCAAGCTGATGATAATCCAATTTTACATTATCTTGATGTAATTGGTGGAGGGCATTTTGATAACAAACCGGAACTGGTTGATGCTCTTGTGATGGATGCGGCTCCGTCTATTAAGTGGTTGGAAGAAATGGGCGTTATGTTCGATAAAAATGAAGATGGCTCGATGATGGTGAAATCTGGTGGTGGAACTTGCCGCAATAGAATGCACTCTACCCGTGATTATACCGGAGCAGGGATCTGTCGTGTTTTACGAGATGAAGTTTATAACCGTCCTGAAAAAATTAAATGTATTGAGTATTCTGCCGCAACAGAACTGATCCTTGATGAAAAAGGACAATGTGCCGGTGCGATAATTTATCATCTAGAAAGTAAACAGTATTCTATTGTAAAAGCTAAAACCGTTATAATTGCAACAGGTGGTTTCGGAAGATTGCACGTGCGTGGTTTTGAAACTACAAATCATTACGGAGCAACAGCAGATGGATTAGTAATGGGTTATAGAGCTGGAGCAAAAATGATGTTTATGGATTCTGTACAATATCATCCAACTGGAGCAGTATTTCCTGAGCAAATTGTTGGCTTTTTATGTACGGAAAAAATTAGGGGATTAGGCGCTCAGCCTGTAAATAAGGATGGAGAATTATTCGTATATCCTTTGGAACCACGTGATATTGAAGCATCCGCATTTATCAAAGAATGTGAAAGTAACATGGGTATTACTACACCTTCTGGTCTTAAGGGTATTTGGTTGGATTCACCACTGATCGAAGAACTAAGTGGTGAAGGTACTATCGAGAAAAACTTACCAGCCATGTTAAGACAATTCCAAAGATTTGATATTGATATCCGCAAATATCCTATGCTTGTATTTCCAACATTACACTATCAAAATGGTGGTTTGGAAATTGAAGCAAATGCAGAGACTACAATTCCTGGATTATATGTAGCTGGAGAAGCGTCAGGTGGGATTCATGGCCGCAATCGTCTAATGGGAAATTCCCAACTGGATATTATTGTGTTTGGGCGTAGAGCTGGTAGGAATGCTGCCGCAAAAGTTAAAGAGGGTATTAAGCTAGGAAAGCTTTCTTTACAACATGTTACAGATTACATTAAGGAAGTTGATGGGTTAGAAATTGATAAAAAACACATTTCTCCTATTGTCCTTCCAGACTACATTCCCGATCATGTAAAAGCAAAACAACTTTCATCAGAATTTCAGGGAACTTTGTTCTAAATAGGAGATTTTGTGAATATACACGAATATCAGGCAAAGCAGATTTTTGCCAGCTATAATATTCCAATTCAAGATGGAATAACAATTGAAGATGCAAATGATGCACGAGAAGCAGCTGAAAAAATTGGTGGTGATTTCTGGGTTCTAAAAGCTCAAATTCATGCTGGTGGCAGAGGTAAAGGTGGTGGAGTAAAATTCGCTAAATCCATTGAAGAAGTCGAGAAATACGCTTCCGATATTTTAGGAATGACACTCGTAACACATCAGACAGGTCCCGCAGGAAGGCTAGTAAAAAAACTCTTCATTGCAAGTGGTGTAGACATAAAGAAAGAGTATTATCTGGGAATGGTTCTTGATAGAACTGCTGAAATGCCGGTAATGATGGCATCTACAGAAGGTGGGATGGAAATTGAAAAAGTAGCTGCCGAAACTCCTGAGAAGATTATAAAAGTTGGAATTGATCCACTCATTGGTTTCAGAGCCTTCCATGCCAGAAAGCTGGCTTCCGGATTACATCTTTCAGCTGAGCAAATGAAGCATTTTGGCAAATTTGCTAAAGCACTTTATGAGGTGTATTCCAATAATGATGCCAGCCTTATTGAGATAAATCCACTAGTTCTAACAGGGGAGGACACTTTCTTGGCACTTGATGCTAAAATGGGGTTTGATGATAATGCTCTTTATCGACATCCTGATCTAAAAAATATGCGTGACCTAGATGAGGAAGAACCTACCGAATTAGAAGCTAGTAAATATGGTTTGAGTTACGTGAAATTAGATGGTAATGTTGGTTGCATGGTAAACGGTGCTGGATTAGCTATGTCGACAATGGACATTATTAAGTTGAATGGTGGCGATCCTGCAAACTTCTTGGATGTAGGTGGTGTAGCTAGTACAGAAACAGTAGCTAAAGGTTTTGAAATCATTTTGGAAGATCCAAACGTGAAAGCAATTTTTGTAAATATTTTCGGTGGGATCGTACGGTGTGATAGAATTGCCAATGGGATTTTAGAAGCTACTGAAAAGATAGATGTAAAAGTTCCGCTTATTGTTCGCTTAGACGGCACAAATTCTTCAGAAGCAGCTGAAATACTTAAAAGGGCAAACATCAAAAACATCATTACAGCTACTGACCTGGCAGATGGCGCTCAAAAGGCTGTTAAGGCTGCTGAAGGGATACGATCATGAGTATATTAGTGAATAAGGATTCTAGGGTTTTAGTTCAGGGCTTCACAGGAAAAGAAGGAACTTTTCATGCTCAGCAATGTATAGATTATGGTACAAATATAGTAGGTGGTGTTACACCTGGTAAAGGTGGACAGATCCATTTAGGAAAACCAGTTTTTGGCTCTGTTCAAGAAGCGGTAGAAGCTTTACAAGCTGATGTTAGTATTATTTTTGTTCCTCCGGCTTTCTCGGCAGATGCAGTTATGGAAGCAGCAGATGCGGGAATTAAAGTAATAATTTGTATTACAGAAGGAATTCCTGTATCTGATATGATGCTGGCTAAAAAATTTGTTCAAAAGAAAGGTGCAATTCTTATTGGTCCAAATTGTCCGGGTATTATTTCAGCTGAAGAAGCCAAAATTGGTATCATGCCAGGATTTGTTTTTAAGAAAGGTAATGTTGGTGTGATTTCTAAATCTGGAACTCTTACCTACGAAGCTGCCAATCAGGTTGTTCAAGCTGGTTTGGGTATTACTACAGCTATTGGTATCGGTGGAGATCCAATTATTGGAACAACTTATATTGATCTTTTAAAGCTATTTGAAGAAGACCACGAAACAAAAGCTATTGTGATGATCGGTGAGATTGGTGGAGATCTTGAGATCCAGGCTGCTAAATATATTAAAGAAAATATTACAAAACCTGTTGTTGCTTTTATTGCAGGTCAAACTGCACCTAAAGGAAAACGAATGGGACACGCAGGTGCAATTATTGCTGGTAGCAAAGGGACAGCTAAAGAGAAAATGGATGCGTTGGAAGCAGCTGGTGTTCATGTTGTAGCTTCTCCTGCAGAGATTGGTAAGAAAGTGAAAGATATCCTTGGGTAATTATTGTCATCCTGAGCGTAACCAAAGGATAAACATGTTAAAAATATTTAAAGATTTAAATAAATAAATGAGGTGATACCATGAGAGAAGTGAATGTTAAAGAGCTGATCCCTGTTGTAAAGAAACTCTGCATCGATGCTAACTACTATATTGGTGAAGATGTAATTGCTAAGATCAAAGAATTTAAAGAAAAAGAAGAATCTCCCACAGCAAAAAATGTTTTGGATATTCTACTGGAAAATTATGAGCTGGCTGATAAAGAGCAAATGCCAATCTGCCAGGACACAGGTATTGCTGTCTGTTTTATAGAGATTGGGCAAGATGTTCATTTAACAGGTGGAGATTTTACCGAAGCAATTAACGAAGGCGTTCGTCAAGGTTATCAAGATGGATATTTACGTAAATCTATGGTTGCAGACCCGATAATTGATAGAATAAATACAAAAGATAATACACCTGCAATTATATATACAGAAATTGTACCTGGTGAAAAGATCAAGATAACTATTGCTCCTAAGGGTGGTGGTAGCGAAAACATGAGCGAAGTAAAGATGATGAAAGCCGCCGATGGTATTGAAGGTGTTGTTGCATTTGTGGTAGATCGCATTAGTAGATCAGGTGGGAACCCATGCCCTCCTATTGTTGTTGGTGTTGGCTTAGGTGGAAATTTTGAACAAAGTGCTCTACTCGCTAAGAAATCACTATTGCGCTCTCTAACCGTACAAAACCCAAATCCAAAATGGGCAAAAGTAGAAAAAGAAATTTTAGATAAAATTAATAATCTTGGAATCGGTCCTCAAGGACTTGGCGGAAGAACAACAGCTCTGGGTGTTTCTATTTTATCCAAGCCATGCCATATTGCTTCCATGCCGGTTGCTGTAAATGTTCAGTGCCATGCTGCACGTCATAAAAGTGTTGTAATATAAAGGAGAAAAGATGGAAGTACATTTAACTACGCCATTAAAAACCGAAGATCTGGAAAAATTGAAGATCGGAGATCAAGTATTTATTACTGGAACAGTTTATACAGGAAGAGATGCAGCGCATAAAAGACTTGTAGAACTTCTTCAGAAAGGAGAAAAACTTCCCTTTAATGCAGAAGGACAAATTATTTATTATGTAGGACCCGCACCAGCCCCACCAGGAAAACCTATTGGTTCTGCTGGACCAACAACAAGTTATCGGATGGATCCATATGCACCTGCTCTTTTGGATGTAGGGATGAAAGCGATGATAGGGAAAGGACCTAGAGATCAATCTGTTATAGATTCAATGATAAAAAATAAGGCAGTTTATCTAGCTGCGGTTGGTGGAGCAGCTGTTGTTGTGGCAAAATCTATAAAGGAATCTAAAATTATAGCTTATGAAGATCTTGGACCTGAAGCTATTCGAGAAATGAAAGTAGAGAACTTCCCTTGTGTTGTAGCAAATGATGTTTATGGAAACGATATCTATAAATCAGGTGTTGAACAATACAAAAGATAAGAAAACCCCTTTAATTCCCCCTTCCAAAGGGGGACAGCTCAGCTCCCCTTTTTACAGTGAGAAGCGACAAAGTCGCAGAGGGTTTTAGTTAGAT